>JBKKBS010000083.1:0-6006 GCA_046713815.1 Tepidiformaceae bacterium | reverse complement strand
ACCTCGGAGAAGTGGGATTCGATGCCCATGTATTCCAACAGCGTCGCGGGAATGAACATCTGCGCTTCTTGAAGATTGTTGCCCGTCAGCAGTGCATCGACTTCCCGCACGGAGATGCCGGCGTCGTCCAACGCCCGGCGGGCGAGTTCGGCATACACCTCGAGACCCATCCACAGGCGATCCGGCTTGCGCTGCGGCGCAATCTCCGCCACGCCCGTGATCGCCGCCTCACCACGTAATCCACGCATCTCATGCCTCCAACTGCCGCTCCGGTAGAACTATACGAAGCGGGTTGGACGGGGCCAAATCTGTCAGCCATGGCCCGCGGCCTCGCGAGACCACCGGGGCGGCGCTGCGCTGGCCACTACCAGCGCGGGTGACTGTCGACCGTGGGTGTTCCCACGGCCGGGGGCGGCCGCAACTACCCGGCTTTGGCGGGATCGCTCGTTTCATGGTGAGTAAAATCGCGCGATGGTAGAGTGCGGGATGCTCGCGGAGTGACTTCCCCCCCGCGCGGTGCGCCGGGTTCTTTGCGCCGGAGACGATCCCCGGGCCGGCCGGGGCGCCTGAGAGGAATCCATGACCGAACAGCTCACGGCTGAGCAGAAGCTCGCCAACCTGCAGCAACTGAAAGCGAAGTTTGCCCTCGGGGGCGGCGAAAAGCGCATCGCGGCGCAGCACGCGCGTGGCAAGCTCACCGCGCGCGAACGCCTCGACCTCCTCCTCGATCCCGGCAGCTTCGAGGAGATCGACGCCCTCAAGCGGCCCAGCGGCTCCGCCCTCGGCGCCGAGACCGGCGAAGCGGTAGTTACCGGCTGGGGAAAGGTCGAGGGGCGCCCCGTCTACGTCTTCTCGTTCGACTTCACGCTCTACGGGGGCTCCCTGAGCGAGGCCGTCGCCGAGAAGATTCTCAAGGTCATGGACCTCGCGATGATGACCGGCGCACCCATCGTCGGGCTCCAGGACTCCGGCGGGGCGCGCATCCAGGACGGCTCCGAGAGCCTCCGGGGATTCGGCGAGATCTTCGCCATGAACACGCTCGCCAGCGGCGTCGTGCCCCAGCTCACCGTCGCCATGGGGCCGTCTGCCGGCGGGGGCGCCTATAGCCCCGCCCTCACAGACTTCGTCTTCGCTGTCGAGGGCCTCGGCCAGATGTACATCACCGGCCCCGATGTCATCCGCACGGTCACTGGGGAAGAGGTGACCCACGAAGAACTCGGGGGCTCCCACTCACTCGCCTCGCGCTCGGGCGTGGCCCACTTCTTCAACCCGAACGAGCAGGAGGCGTTGGCGGAGACGCGCCGCCTGCTCGGCTTCCTGCCTTCCAACAACGCGGAGGACCCGCCGATCAGCGCCACGACCGACGAGCCCGACCGCGCGGACGAGGACCTGCTGACGATTGTCCCGTCGGAGCTAAACCGGCCATACGACGTGCGCGAGGTCATCCACCGGATCGTCGACGACGGCGACTTCATGGAGGTGCATGAGCTCTGGGCGGCGAATATCGTGGTCGGCTTCGCGCGCATGGGCGGCCGTCCCGTGGGTTTCGTGGCCAACCAGCCGATGGTCCTCGCTGGCTCTCTGGATATCAACGCGGCGCGCAAAGCCGCCCGCTTCGTCCGCTTCTGCGACTGCTTCAACATCCCCGTTGTGACGCTTGTGGACACGCCCGGATACCTCCCGGGCACGACCCAAGAGTACGGCGGCATCATCACGCACGGCGCAAAGATGCTCTATGCCTACAGCGAGGCCACCGTCCCGAAGATCACCATCCTGCTGCGCAAGTCCGTCGGCGGCGCCTACCTGGCGATGGGCTCGAAGCACCTGCGCGGCGACGTTAACCTCTCGTGGCCGACGGGCGAGGTGGCCGTCATGGGCGCCGACGGCGCGGTCAACGTCGTCTATCGCGAGGAGATCGCGAACGCGACCGACCCCGAGGCGCGCCGCAAGGAGCTAACCGAGGAGTACCGGGTGAAGTTCGCGAACCCGTATATTCCCGCGGGGCGCGGGTTCTTCGATGACGTGATCGACCCGCGGGAGACGCGCCGCAAGATCATCCGCGCGCTGGAGATGCTCCAGAACAAGGCCGACCGCAACCCGCCCAAAAAACACGGGAATATCCCTTTGTGACCGACCAGGCGCCTGGCCCGCGCGCCCGCCGCAAGGCCCGCGGCGGAATCCCGGAAGGGTTCCCGGCGTGGCCGCGCTGGCGTGCGACCCGGTGGTTCAGACGCGCTTTTGTGGGGCTTGTGATGCTGCCCATGTTCCGCATCGGCTACCGCATCGACTACCTTGGCCGCGAGAACATCGGCTCCTCGCGAAAGCCCTGCCTGATCGTCTGCAACCACAATATGGGCCTCGATTGGGGCATGCTGCTGACTGCCTTCCCCGCGCCGTTCCGGCAGCGGATCACGGTCGCGGCGGGCTCGGAGGACATCTTCGGCACCGCCTGGCGACGGTTCGGTGGGCAGATCGTGGGCAACGCCTTCCCCTTCGCCAAAGAGGGGGTACGCATCCGCGAGAGCCTCGAGTTCTCCCAGGCGATGCTCGACAGCGGATGGAGCGTCCTCCTCTTCTCCGAAGGCGAGCGTAAATCTGGCGAGATGCGGCCGTTTAAGCCGGGCATCGGCTGGCTCGCGGCGCGCACCGGCGCCGAGGTGCTGCCCGTGCGCATCGACGTGCTCAAGCGCGGCGTGTTTGATCGCGGGAGCGTCAAGAGCCCGCGAGGACATGTTCGCGTCGTCTTCGGCCCGAGGCTCAGGCCCGATCCCTCGAAAGGCTACGACGAGATCGCCCTCGAACTAGAGCAAGCCGTCCGCGGCGCGTAACCGGCGGTGGGCGCAGATCTTCGCCTGCCGCCACGGGCACTGAGCCGCGCGTCAACAAGCCGCCTCCCGCCCCATGACCAGTGCCAGGCGAAGCAAGCCTTCGGCCAGTGGCGAGTCGTCGATCACCTGCCCCGGTGCGTCCGCGGCGCGTAACCGGCGGTAACGTCCGGCATCGCTCACGCGTTGTAGCATGAGCCGCACTCGGATAGAAGGAGCGACCACTTGGAATACGAAATCCGTCCCATCGCTGAGGCTGAACTCGAGCCGTTTTCCGTACAGCTATCACGCGCCTTCGGACACGATTTCAATCCGGAGTTCAACGATGATCGCAAACAAACCTTCGAGTTCGACCGGAACTTCGCCACCTTCGACGGCGAGGCTATCGTCGGCACCGCCGGGATCTACTCCCTCGACATGACGATTCCCGGTGGCGACGCCGTCGCTTGCGCGGGCGTGACCATGGTGACCGTCCGCTCCACGCACCGGCGTAAGGGCGTGCTCACCGCGATGATGCGAAAGCAGTTGCATGACACCCACGAGCATGGCGACCCAATCGCCGCGCTATGGGCTTCGGAGGCCTCGATCTACGGCCGATTTGGGTACGGGCTGGCAACTCAGGCGATGGACCTGAAGCTGCCACGCGCGTGGTCGGCCTTGCGCTTTGGCGCGCGCGCCGCGGGTGCTGTGCGGCTCGTGGAGACGGACGAAGCGAAGGCCAAGTGGCCGCCATTCTGGAGCCGCGTGCGCTCGCACACGCCAGGATGGGTAGACCGCACGCAAAGGTGGTGGGACATCCGCATCTTCGCCGACCGCAAGGACTGGCGCGAAGGCTTCACCGCCAACTACTACGCTCAATACGAGGACGCCGACGGTGAGATCCGCGGGGTCGTTCGCTACCGCATGAAGCAGGATTGGGCTGGCGGCCTCCCCCAGGGCAAGCTCCACATCGAGGAGTTCGCGGCCGAGACGCGCGAGGCCTATGCCGACCTCTGGCGCTTCGTCTCCAGCGTCGACCTGGTCTCCACGATCGAATACGAGAACGCCAGCGTCGATGAGCCCCTCTATTGGATGCTCGCGGACTCGCGCCGCCTGGAGCGCAAGACGGGCGACGCGATCTGGCTGCGCATCGTGGACCTGGAACGCGCGCTTGGCGCACGCCGCTACGCCGTGGAGGACCGCATCGTGTTCTCCGTCGAAGATCCGTTCCTGCCGTGGTGCGACGGGCGCTTCGAGCTCGAAGGCGGGCCGATGGGCGCCGTCTGCCGTCCCTCGAACGCGGAACCGGATGTCTCTCTCTCGGCCGCGGACCTCGGCGCGGCCTATCTCGGCGGCGCCAGCCTCGAGACCATGCGCCGCGCCGGGCGCGTCGAAGGCGAGCCCGCGAAAGTGCGCCGCGCGGACCTCATGTTCAGCTCAAGCGTGGCGCCGCACTGCGCCGAGCACTTTTAGCGCACGGCCCGCCGCAATCGTGCCTTAACGCGCCTCGTGCTACGTTTTGGACGAAGCGCGCCGCAGGGCGCGTAACCTTTTTCCCCAACGGAACCGGCTACATGGCGAAAGTCCGCATCATGGAAACGGCCATCCGCGATGGCCATCAGTCCCTGCTCGCTACCCGCATGCGCACGGAGGATATGCTCCCCGCGCTCGAACGGATGGACGCGATCGGCTACCACAGCATCGAGTGCTGGGGCGGCGCGACCTTCGACACGGCCCTCCGCTTCCTCAAGGAAGATCCCTGGGAGCGCCTCCGCGAAATCAAGAAACGGCTCAAGCGAACCCCTACGCAGATGCTCCTCCGCGGCCAGAACGCCGTCGGCTACCGCCACTACGCCGATGACGTCGTGCGCGCGTTCTGCGACCGCGCCGTCGCCAACGGCATGGACATCTTTCGCATCTTCGACGCACTCAACGACACCCGGAACCTGGAGACTGCCTTCGATGCCGTGAAGCACGCCGGCGGCCACGTCCAGGGCACCATCTGCTACACCATGAGCCCGGTGCATACCGTCGACAAGTTCGCGAAACTCGCGGATCGCATGGTCGCCATGGGCGCCGACTCGCTCTGCATCAAGGACATGGCAGGCCTTCTTAGTCCGATGATGGCGAAGGCGCTCGTCAGCCGTCTCAAGGCCGATCACCCCCGCATGCTCGTGCAAATGCACTGCCACGACACGAGTGGATACTCCGAAATGGCGTATCTCATGGGCGTGCATGCGGGCGCGGACGTGATCGACTGCGCCATCAGCCCCCTCGCCGGTGGCACGAGCCAGCCCGCCACGGAGACGCTCGTCGCCGCCCTCCACGAGGACGCGGAACACGACACGGGCCTCAGTCTCCCCGCGTTGGGTGAGCTCGCGAGCTACTTCCGGGACGTGCGCAAGAAGTACTGGAAGTTCGAAAGCAACCTCCTCGGCGTCGACGCGGGCGTGCTCGCGCACCAGGTGCCGGGCGGCATGATCTCGAACCTCGTGGGGCAGTAGCGCGAACAGGGCGCGGAATCGCGCCTCGCCGAGGTTCTCGAGGAGAACGCACGCGTCCGCGCGGACCTCGGCTATCCACCATTGGTCACGCCCAGCTCCCAGATCGTCGGCACCCAGGCCGTATTGAACGTGCTCACGGGGAAGCGCTACGCGACCGTCACCCGTGAGACGAAGAACCTCGCCCGCGGCCTCTACGGCGAGACCGCGACGCCGATCGCCCAGGACGTACTGACGACCATCCTCGGGGAGGACCAGCCCATCACCCACCGCCCCGCCGACGACATCGCCCCCGAGATGGAGACCTCGAAGGCGGAGATCGGCGACCTCGCCGAGAGCGTCGAAGACGTCCTCAGTTATGTGATGTTCCCGCAGCCCGCCAGGGAGTTCCTCCAGTGGCGCAAGGAAGGCGGCGGGCCCGAACGCGAACTGGTCGCCGCCGTCCTTGGCGCGATGTTCGTCGGCGAGAAGAAGGCGGCCGGTTCGCCTTCGATGCCGGACGAATTGCACGGCTCGAACGGCAGCAGCGGCTCGTGGAAGAATTTCGGGCGCATCCGGCAGATGCGGTAGCCCTTTCCCCCGGCCCCCTCTCCCCGCTGCGCGCGTAGAGGGGGAGTTCCGATCTTTAAGCAGCAGGATGACTATGGCGACAGTGACGATTGGCGGTAGGAATTACGAAGTCGAGGTGCGCGGCGACGCGG
>JBKKBS010000082.1:0-6624 GCA_046713815.1 Tepidiformaceae bacterium | reverse complement strand
GCCGTGGGCGCCGGGGACGGAGCCGTGGGGGTCGCCGGAGGTCGTGGCGATCGAGGCGGCGGCGAAGGATCTGGACGCGCTGCGCAACGGCTGGCTGAACCCGCCCGAGGGTTCCTTGAGCGAGTCGGACTTGAAGAAGCGGACGCTGACGAACCTCTACAACGAGCGCCCAACGTGGCTGGTGAACGCGCACCGGACGCTCGACGCGGCGGTATTCGCGGCCTACGAGTGGCCGGCGGACTCGAGCGACGAGGAGATCCTGTCGCGGCTGCTGGCGCTGAACCTCGCGCGGTCTGGCCCGCCGGACTCATAGTCCGAGCGCGAGTGTAAGCGAGCATGCAATGCCGCCGCTCGGGACATCGTTCCAACAAGGGATCCGGCTGCGATGGTGTCTCCGTAACGGCCGTTGGCTCGGTGACCGTTGAATTCGGACGAGCCGCCAGAGGGGAACGATCCCATTCTCGTTGACGCTCGCGCTCGGACTGTCGCCTCCGCCGGCCGCCCTCCGGCCCGCTACGCGTCGAAGTAGAGATGGAACTCGTGCGGGTGGGGGCGCATGCGCACCTGGTCGACCTCGTTCTCGTACTTCCATTCGAGCCAAGTCTGGATCAGGTCGGAGGTGAAGACGCCGCCCTTGAGGAGGAAGTCGTGGTCCTCTTCCATCGCCTGGAGCGAGCCCTCGAGTGATTGCGCGACCGTGGGGATGTTCGCCAGCTCCGTGGGGCTGAGGTCGAAGAGGTTCGTCTTGTCGAGCGGTGGTCCCGGGTCCCAGCCGTTCTCGATGCCGTCCATGCCCGCCATGAGGATGGCGGAGAAAGCGAGGTACGGGTTCGCGGTCGCGTCCGGGGGCCTGAACTCGACGCGCTTCTGGCGCGGGTCGGGGCTGACAAGCGGGATGCGGCAGGCGGCGGAGCGGTTGCGGGCCGAATAGACGAGGTTGACGGGCGCCTCGTAGCCGGGGACGAGCCGCTTGTAGCTGTTGGTCGTGGGCGCGCAGATCGCCATGAGCGCCTTGCCATGCCTGATCAGGCCAGCGATGTAGGAGCGGCACATCTCGGAGGTCATGGCGTAGCCGGTCTCATCGAAGAAGAGGTTGGTGTTGTCCTTCCAGATCGATAGGTGGGTGTGCATGCCGGAGCCGTTGTCCTGGTAGAGGGGCTTGGGCATGAAGGTCGCGACCTTGCCGTGGCGCTTGGCGACGTTCTTGACGATGTACTTGTAGAGCATGGCCTTGTCGGCCATCTTGCGGAGGGTGTCGAAGCGCATGTCGATCTCGCCCTGGCCGGCGGTGGCGACTTCGTGGTGGTGGAGCTCGATCTCGATGCCGCAGCGCTCCATCTCCTCCACCATCTCGTTGCGAAGGTCGGTCTGCGTGTCGTGGGGGCTGACGGGGAAGTAGCCTTCCTTGTAGCGCGGGCGGTAGCCGGTGTTGAGGCCGCCCGTGAGCGTGCTTTCGGCGCCGCTGTTCCAGATGCCCTCGTCGGAGTCAACGGAGTAGAAGGCGGAGTGCTGGTCGCTGCCGAAGCGGACTTCGTCGAAGACGAAGAACTCGAGCTCGGGGCCGATGTAAACGGTGTCGCCGACGCCGCTGTCCTTGACGTACTGCTCGGCCTTGGTGGCGACGTAACGGGGGTCGCGGCTGTAGCGCTGACGCGTGACCGGGTCCTCGACATCGCAGATGACGGAGATGGTGGGCGTTTCGATGGCGGGGTCGATGATGGCGGAATCGGGGTCGGGCACGAGGAGCATGTCCGACTCCTCGATCTTCTGGAAGCCGCGGATGGAGGAGCCATCGAAACCGTAGCCCTGGGTCCAGGGCGACTTCGCGTAGTCGGTCCAGTCGTTGAGCTGGTGGATGGGGCGGGTGAGGTGCTGCCAGAGGCCGAAAAGGTCTACGAATTTGACGTCGACGAAGCGGACGCCGTTCTGCTCGCTGAAAGCCTTGATTTCTTCTGGGGTCACGGGGGATCTCCTGCGGGAGGTGCGTGGAGGCATTGTGACGGTTTTCACGGCTTGGGCCACGGGGAGGCGATGAAGAGTATGTTTCGCCCCTCACCCCCCGGCCCCCTCTCCCCGCTGGGCGCGGAGAGGAGGAGTAGTCGAGCGCCTGCGCCGGAACGGTGCGCATGTGGAGAGTAATGATGTCGCGGGGGCCAGAGGAAGGACTAAATGTGGAAAAGGCCGTCGCGGCGACCGGCATCCTGCCCTCACCCCCGGCCCACTCCCACGGGGTGGGCTGCCCCGCGGTGACGGCCGCCTTGAGGGGAGGCAGGCCGCCGCCGGGGACGCGCGCACCGTGGCCCGGGACGGAGGGATTTGTCCGGGCCGGTGGATGTACTTTGCCCGGTACGGATTAACGGAGGGCGAACACGGGCAGGCCCCCGCGGCGCTCTTTGCTCTGCCAAATTGGAAGAGCAAACGCTCGTACGCCACGTTGAGATCCCAGGTTGGGATCTCAAGTTTTTGAGCTCTCGTTCGTGCGCCGCCGCCGCGGTCCATACACGCGCGGGGGAGGGGTGTCGGCGCGCGGCCCAACTTGAGCGCCAATTTGGTACCCAAACCCGTTTCAGCACGCCGGACGGCGTACGGTGCGGTCGCTGGCGGCATGGGGCTGTGCCACCGCGCGGACGGGCTGCCGCAGCAGGTGTGTAAAATCGCGCGAGTGAGTGACACGATGGCCGTGGTGGCGATCCCGCCGGAGCGGATCGAGGCGGGCATCCTCCTGATCCGCGGTCAGCGGGTGATGATCGATGCCGACCTCGCGGAGCTCTACGGGATCACGACGGGCAACCTGACGAAAGCCGTGACCAGAAATATTGAACGGTTCCCGGAGGATTTTGCCTTCAGGCTCACTCCAGAAGAGTTTCAGAGTTTGCTCTTCCAATTTGGAAGAGCAAACCGCCGCGGAGGACGGCGCACACCGCCTGTAGTCTTCACGGAGCATGGCGTGGCGATGCTCTCGAGCGTGCTCAATTCACCTCGCGCGGTGCAGGTGAACATCGAAATTATCCGGGCGTTCGTGCGGCTGCGGGCGCTGTTGGCGTCGCACGCGGATCTGGCCGAGCGGATGGATGAGCTGGAGGCGAAATACGACTCGCAGTTCCGGGTGGTGTTCGATGCAATCCGCGAATTGATGGCTCCGCCCCCAGCGCCGGCACGCGAGCTTGGCTTTAAGACGGGCACACGGCGGCAGAAACGTGATGCGACCGAGGGCCGAGCATCGAAGACGCTCCAAGCGTAGGGGTTGGCGACAACCGGCCATGGACGGACTTTGCCCCATCATCCACGATCGGCCACGCTTGCCGGGTGACGCAGACGGCCGCATCCACACCCGGTGGCGCACTTTCGCTCCCGCCCGGCCTGACCCAGGTCGAGGCCGATCGGCGGGCAGCGCAAGGGCTTTCTAATACGGACCCGCGAGACGAACGCACGGACGCGCAGGTGATCCGCGGGAACGTCTTCACCTTCTTCAACTTCATCCTCGGGGCGCTCATTGCGGCGCTCTTCGCGGTCGGCATCGCGGAGCTCGACAGCAGCTACTTCAAGGACGGGGCGTTCGTCGGCACGGTGGTGGCCGCAAACGTCGCGGTGGCCACCTTCCAGGAGCTGCGGGCGACGCGCATGCTGCGTGAGCTCGTCGCCCTCACCGTGCCGCGGGCCACGGTCGTGCGCGATGGGATCGAGGCGCCGATCCTTGCGGAGCACGTCGTCCAGGGCGACCTCATCCACCTCAAGCAGGGCGACCAGGTGGTGGCTGACGGCAAGGTCGTGGGCAAGCACGCGGAAGTCGACGAGTCGCTGCTCACGGGGGAATCGGAGTCCGTGCCCAAGCAGCCGGGGGAGGAGTTGCGGTCGGGCAGCTTCTGCACCGCTGGCGACTGCTACTACGTCGCGGAGCAGGTGGGGGCGCAGGCGTATGCGATGAAGTTGACGACAGATGCGCGTCAGCTTGTGAAGCGGCGCACGCCGTTGCAGTTGCGCTTCGGCCGCATCCTGCGCGTGCTCCTGATCATGACGCTCGTCCTCGCGGGGCTGCTGATGATCTCCTATAACCTTGAAGAGCGAGGATTCGGCGAGTCGCTCAAGGCGACGACGGCGACCGTCACGAGCGTCGTGCCGGAGGGACTGCTGCTCGGCATGACGGTTGCGTTCGCCGTGGGGGCGGTGCGGGTCTCGCGCGCGGGCGCGATCGTGCAGGACATCTCGGCGGTGGAAGCGCTCAACTACCTCGACATCGTCTGCCTCGACAAGACGGGCACGATCACCGCCAACACGCTCACGCTTGAGGGCGTGCAGTGGACCGAGGGGAGCGAGAGCAACGCACCGTGGCTGGCGGCGTTCGTCGTGGCCAGCCGCAGCGACAGCAAGACCGCGGGCGCACTGGCCGACGCGATGAACGCGCAGACCAACCATGCTCAGCCGGATGGCAACGTCCCGTTCAACTCAGAGCGGCGCTGGAGCGCACTCCGGCTGAAGCTGGGAGGGCAATCGCGGGTGTTCCTGCTGGGCGCGCCCGAGACCGTGTTGCCGATGGCCGAGGATGGCGGCGGCTTACGCGCGATCTACGAGGAAGCGAGCGAGCGGGGTTTGCGGGGCGTGGTGTTCGCCGAAGCAGACCGCCTCCCGGACTTCGGCGTGGCCATGACCGGGATCCGGCCGCTCGCGCTGATCACCGTCGCTGACGTGCTGCGGCCAGAGGTGCGGCAGGCGTTTGCGATGATGGACCGCCTCGGGATCGAGCCGAAGCTCATCTCCGGCGACAACCCCCAGACGGTCGCCTCGCTGCTCGGGCAGCTCGGGATCACGCCCAGGGGCGGCGTCGTTGCAGGGTCGGATATCGAAACTCTCGACGACGCGGCCTTCCAGCAGGCGGTGAGCGAGAACAGCGTCTTCGGTCGCGTGGCGCCCGCTCTGAAGGCGCGTATCGTGCGGGCGCTCAAGGCACAGGGCCATTACGTCGCCATGGTGGGCGACGGGGCGAATGACGTACAGGCGCTGCGCGAAGCCGACGTTGCCGTGGCGATGGAGTCGGGCACGGCAACCGCCCGCGGCGTCGCCGGCATTGTCCTCTTGGGGGACTCGTTCGAAGCTCTCATCCACGGGGTGAAGGAGGCGACCGCCGTGCTGGGGAACGCGGCCCGCCTGAGCAAGCTCTTCATCGCCAAGAGCCTGTATGCGTACCTGATCGTCGTTGCCACTAACATGCTCGGTCTCGACTTCCCGTTTCTGCCGCGGCATGGGTCACTGACGGCACTGCTGACGCTCGGCATACCTGCCGTGTTTATCTCGATCAGCATCCCGCCGCCGGAGGCGGGCCGGGACTTCACGCGAAACGTCCTGCGCTTCGCGTTGCCCGCGTCGCTTGCGTTGGCGGCGGCGGCGATCTCGGTGCACCTGCTGGTGGAGGGACTGCTCGGCCGCGACATCGAGGAGGCGCGGACGCTCGTCTCGCTGACGATCGGGCTTACGGGCCTCGCGTTCATGGTCGAGGTACTGGGATTCGAAGGCGCGAGTCTCCGCAGCCTCACGCGGCCTGTCCTCACTTTGGTGCTCGGCGGACTGCTCGTGCTCGGCTTCCTGGGGACGATTTACACGCCCGCCCTGCGCGACTTCTTTGAGTTCCAGAGCGTTGAGCCCGGGGATTGGGCGATCGTCGGAGTGGCGGTTACGGGCGCTCTCGCTTTGCAGTACATCCTCAGCCGCTACTGGCAGCCGATCCTCGACTTCCTCACGGGCGCGAAGCCCGCGAACGAACCGATCCGTGGGAGAGCGATTTGAGGCGATGGGCAACGCGTATAGTTGCGGCCGCCCCTGGCCGCGGACGGGCGTGTGATCTCCGCCTATCACTGGATCGGTGACACTGGCGCGAAGCCAGGCCCCAAGGCAAAGCGATGAGCGGGTCGGGACATCTCGCCGATCGTCAGCAACAATGTGGTGTGTCCGATTGGCCCGACTGGCGTTTCGCAAAGTCCAACAGACTACCCCGCGAGGCGTACGACAATCGCGATGCAACGTTTCACCTTGTCACGTCCGCGGCCATCGGCGCGGTCCCATTCAGGGATCGCTTGCTCGGTGATCGCGTCTGGCGAACGCTGGTTCGTGAAACCGAGCGACATTCTATCGTTCTCGTCGCCGCGGCCCTCATGCCAGACCATCAACATGTTGTTGCACGACCATGGGAAAAGAATGTCGCGGACTGGTTTGGCGAGTTCAAGTCGCCACGACGAGGCTGGCTTGGAGCCGTGGGAGGCGAGGAGCTCTCTGGCAGCCTTCGTTTTATGATCGAGAGTTGCGTGCGGGTGACGTCGGAGTGGTAGTTGCGTACGTTCTGCGTAATCCCGAAACCGCCGGGCTTGTTGAAGATCTGAACGAGTGGCCGTGGGCCGATGCGTGGGCGGAGGCATGATCGGGTCCGCATCCCTTCGCGTGGCGGCCCAGATTTGGGCACGCAAACTGCCGTTCGGTAGGCGAAGATCGAACGCCCGTCCGCGGCCAGGGGCGGCCGCAGCTACCAGCGGGGTGGGGCGGTGTTCGGTAGGCGAAGATCCGAGGTAGGCCCGCGGCCAGGGGCGGCCGCAGCTACCAGCGGGGAGGTGTTCGGTAGGCGAAGATCCGAGGTAGGCC
>JBKKBS010000081.1:0-6059 GCA_046713815.1 Tepidiformaceae bacterium | reverse complement strand
TGTCCACTGAATGATTGCGATGGAGCCGTTCGCCGCCCATCGTCCGTTGTGCCTCGACGCTAAGAGAGTCGATGTCGCCGACGACCACATCCGGCCTGATGCCCGCCGCCAGCGCCTTGTCGGCGCCCCCGTCGGCCGCAACCACAAGCTCCGCGCGCGTCCGCAGTCCGTCCATCAGCGCCCTGGACGGGAGTTCGCCGTTCGCAACGACTAACACGCGCATCCCGCCTAGCGTAATGGCCTCGGTCTCCGAGAGAAAACGAACGATCTCATACCCATGCGTGTGCGCCGCTCCTCTACTTTAAAAATGGCCCATGCGAAGGCCCCCTCCCCTCTCTCCACCGCAGTGGCGAGGGGGAGGGGGTGAGGGGTTCCGCCCGCGACACCCCGGCACGTTCGCTCTTTTCATGCCCTACTGTGGCGACACCATCGCCCTCCAGCTTTTGCCCGGGCGTTGCAGGATCCGCACGCCCCATCCACGCGTATGATTCCGCCCAATGGATCTTCTCCGCGGACGCCGTTTTCATGTCGCCTCGTATGGCGTGGCGGCGGCATACACCGGCTGGCTCCTGCGCCAGTACGGCGCTTCGATCACTCACGAGACGGCACTCGACCCCGAAGCGCTCGGGGCGTTCCTGGGCGAGGGCGCGACCTTCACCCCGGCCCCGGAGATCCGCTCCGGCAACGAATCGCTGCTCATCACCGACGTGCCCGTTACCCAGGAGGCGCGCGAGCGCATGGCGACCCTGGCCCAGAGCGGGCCGGTGCTCTGGGTTACACCCTTCGGCAGCGAGGGCGAGTGGAGTGAGCGACCCTGGTCCGACCTCACCCTCCACGCCGCGGGCGGTTGGATGTCCGCCGTGGGCGACCCGGACGGTGAGCCCCTTGGCCCGCCCGGTGCCCAGGGCCAGTTCACCGCTGGTCTCTTCGCGGCCATCGCGGCCGTCGGCGGGCCTGACCAGCGCCATTCGCGTGGACTGATCGAGGTCCCGCTCATCGAAGCCGTAGTCGCGACGCTCATCTACGACCCCGTCGCCTTCCAGTACTTCGGCCTCATTCGTGCCCGCGCCGGAAACCGCTTCAGCCTCGCCCAGCCGACGCTCGCCACGCTCGCCTGCAAGGATGGCTACATCGGCCTGCACAGCGCCTTGCACGGCCAATGGATTTCGCTCTGCAGGCTCATCGGGCACCTCGAACTCGTGCACGATCGGCGTTTCGCCATGCCACTCGATCGCGCCGCGAACGTCGCCCAGCTCGACGAATATCTCCTCCCCTGGTTCGCCGCGCGCACGCGTTGGGAGGCCTACCACACTCTCCAGGCACACCGCATCCCCTCGTCCGCGCATCCCGATATGTCCGAGGTCCTTGCTTCGCCTCAGTTAGCCGCCCGCGACGCCTGGCATGACGCCACGACCCAGGCGGGGAAGCATCTCCGGCTCCCCGGACCTCCCGCGCGGGTGCTCGCCACGGGCGACGGCGCGCGGCCCGAGCGTGGCGATGGCCCCTGGGAAGCTGGCAAGCTCCGCGTTGTGGACCTCTCCATGGGCTGGGCCGGACCCATGGTCGGCTACATCCTCGGCGCCTTCGGCGCGGACGTGATTAAGGTCGAGAGCCACGTCCACTTCGACTGGTGGCGTGGATCCCGCCCTCCCGGTGACGATCCCGGCCTGGCCCTCTTCGAGCGAAGCCACGTCTTCAACGCGATCAATCGCGGTAAGCGGGGCATCACCATCAACCTCACCGCTCCCGCCGGCAGAGAACTCGCCTTCAAGCTTATCGATGGCGCCGACGTGGTCATCGAGAACTACGGCGCGGGCGTGCTCGAGCGCATGGGCCTCACCTGGGACGCCATCAGCAAACGCAACGGCAAGGTCGTCATGTTGCGTCTGCCAGGTTTCGGCGGCACAGGCCCCGAGAGCGGCTACCTCTCCTTTGGCAACACGATCGAGGGCATGTCCGGGCTCACGTCACTGATGGGCTATGCCGACGGTCCCCCGACGATGATGAGCAACGCCTTAGGGGACCCTATCAGCGGCCTCAATGGCACGCTCGCCGTGCTCGCCGCCCTTGCCGCACGCGAGCAAGACGGCAGCGGACGGCTGCTCGAGTGTTCACAACTCGAAGGGTTCCTTCCGCTCGTAAGCGAAGGGCTGATCGAATACCAGCGCGCGGGCAACGTCCCTGCCCGGCACGGCAACGCTCGTCCAGGCTCGTTGGCTTCGGGAGCCTTCGCTTGCATCGACGGCGAGTGGGTGGCGATCGACGTCGGCACGGCAGCCCAATGGCAGGCGCTCGCATCATCGGCCGGCCTCGACTCCCCGCCGAACGCCGAGTCCCTCGCGGTCTGGTGCGTCAACCAGCCCCGCGATTCAGCCGTCGAAGCGTGTCTCGCCGCCGGGATCGCGGCCGCGCCGGTGCACAACGAAGCGGAGGTGCTCGGTCTTGAGCCGCTTATGGACCCGGCCTTCTGGCAGGGCCACGAGCGCGCCTACGTCGGCTACTACCAGTATCCCGGTCTGCCCATCCGCATTCAGGGGGCAAGGCCCGAACCGTCGCTCCCCGCCCCCACGCTTGGCGAGCACACTATCGCAGTGCTCAGCGCGCTTGGCCTGCCCCAGGCCGGGATGGAGCGCCTCAACGCCGAAGGCGTGATCGGCACCGTCCCCCCGGGATAATTCGCATAGCCCGAGCGCGAGCACCACGGAGCATGCGATGTTGCTAGCGTGAAGGCGTTTCCGTTCCGGCGGCTCCCCGAAACGCGAGACTGTTGACGCCGAACACGGAGACCCGCCCGCCATTTAACGGCCGGGAGGAATGCCCCTCGGGGGACCGGCGCTCGACTTGACGCTCGTGTCGAGATGGGAGACGGAGAATTCGATGTGGGCGATGCCAGTGATGGCGGGAGCGGAGGTCGCGGTCGTCATGCCGCAAAGGTACGGCGCGCCGCATGCGCGAAGCGAGAGCCACAATGCGGACGCGTTGGCGGGCCAAGGAAACGGGCCTTGCCGGCGCGCAACGAATTATGCGGTAACAAGACCGTGGTGGTCGTCAGGCACCGGGAGTTCCCACTTTCGGAGGGGCTTGGGAAAATGAGTTCCCTCGGCTTCGAAATACACGTCAAGACACGTCCGAATCGCGTCCACCACGTTTTTCTCAAGTTCGTCGAGGGTTCACCCTGTGAACCGCGCCCTGGCAACTCGGGCACCTCGGCCCAGTACCCACCTTCTTCGGCTTCATGCACAAGCACCGTAAACGTCACGGGGAACCTCCTGAGCTAGCCAGGTCGTCCCAGCCCCTCTCGGAATCCGTGCTCCGAAGAGTCGGAATGCGAATGAGATGCTTGAGAAGGCTACCTTTTACTGCCCCGCAGGAACTGAGAGCACGCGTCCGTTAGGCATTTTCACAACGGCATGGCCCCGTTTCGCCTTCCGCTCCGCGCCATCCAGCTTGACGAATGCCTCGACTGCTTCCGCTTGCCGAACGTCTCGAAGTTCCGCCAGAACAAACTCCTGACTTAATCACCGTTGAAGGGCTATCCGCGTGCCCTCCATGAACCACCTGCGATAGGGTGGCCGTCAAGATCCGACACCCGCCGCGGCCTCGCGGTCGCGGCCCCCCGCCGTTTAGTGGCGGCCGTAGGCCATGTTGCGGAGGCGCGCGATGCGCTCCTCCAGGGGCGGGTGCGTGCTGAAGAGTTTACCCACGCCGCCACCCGCGAAGGGATGGACGATGTAGAGGGCGGAGACGGACTCCTGGGCGGGCGTCGGCTCCATGGGTGAGTAGGTCACGCCGCGCTGGAGCTTTTCGAGCGCGTCGGCGAGGGCCTCCGGGTCGTGCGTGATGTCCGCCCCCGTCTTGTCGGCGGCGTACTCGCGCGAACGGCTGATCCCCATCTGCAGCATCATCGCGGCCATCGGCGCGACCAGGATGATGACGATCGTGACGATCGGGTTCTGGTTGTCGCGGCGGCCGAAGAGGCTGGACCACATGAGCATCTGGGCAATCATCGAGATCGCGCCCGCGACGGTCGCGACGATGGAACTCGTGAGGATGTCGCGGTTCCTGACGTGGCCCATCTCGTGGCCGATGACGCCGCGCAGCTCGCGGTCCGTGAGCAGGCGGCGAATGCCGGTGGTCACGGCGACGACGGCGTGCTTCGGGTTGCGTCCCGTGGCGAAGGCGTTGGGCGAGTCATTCTGGATGACGTAGACCTTCGGCATCGGCATCTTCGCGAGGTTGGCGACCTCGCGGATCATGTTGTGAAGCTGCGGCTCTTCCTGTTCTGTCACCTGCTTCGCGCCGGCCATTTTGAGTGCGAACTTGTCGCTCCACCAGTAGGCAGCGAAGTTCAGGACGCCGGCGAACACGAGGAAGATGGCAGCGCCGCCGATGCCGCCGATGAAGCCACCAACCCCGACGAGGAGGCCGGTGAGGGCGGCCAGCAGGACGGTGGTCTTGAGGGTGTTCATGAAGTCGGTGTGGTTACCTCCCGTTTCTGCTCCCATTGTACCCGATTCTTTCCCCCGATTTGTAAAGCTCGCTGACGAGAGAGCCCGGTGAGAGGGTGTATCCTTATGAGAGATGGCACGGCCATCGGAGGTATCGAGATGTCTTCATTCCCAAGAGAGGAGGCCCGCCGCGAGGAAATCGGCGAGCTTTCCAGCGGTCTTGTCGGGAAGGTCTTCGGCCTGCTTGCGTTCGCGCTGGCGTTCGCCGCCGTGGGGGGCTGGGTCGGCTACGGTCTCGACCGGTCCTGGATCCTTCCAATCTTCCTCTTGGAAATCGCGCTCATCTTCGCGGTCAACCGGCTGCGCGAGGCCGAGCCGTGGAACCTCATCCTGCTGTATGCTTTCTCCTTCGCTTCGGGTGTGACCGTCGGCCCCGTGCTGAACGCGTACGTGAGCGCAGGCGCGGGAGACATTGTCATCCAGGCGGCCGTGATCACCGGCGGCATGACGGCGGGCCTCTCGATCTTCGCGCTGACGACGCGTTGGAATCTGCTCAGCCTGGCGCCGTTCATGCTCATCGCGTTGATCGGGCTGATCGTGGCCAGCGTCGCGAACATCTGGATCGGCGGATCGATGCTCTACGGGATAGTGAGCTGGGCGGGCGCGCTGATCTTCAGCGTGCTGCTGGTGATCGACGTGCAGCGGGTGAAGTACCTGCCAGACACCATGGGCAACGCCGTGATCATCGCCCTCGGCGTCTACCTGGACGTGGTCAACCTCTTCATGTTCATGATGCGCATCCTCGGCGGCGGCGGGAGCCGAAACTGAGGAAACCGTCCACCTAAAGCCATCTAGAGGCAGTTTGTGACACATTGGCCGATTGCCACACGCGCGCAGGTGACGAAGACCGGCCGCCTCACACTGCCCGCTGAGATTCGTAAGGAGATGGGCCTGACGGATGAGAGCACCTTCGATGTCGAAGCGGATCCCGCGAACGATGTGATTCATCTGCGGCCGCGGTTCGTCATCCCACGCGAAGACGCCTGGGCCCAACACGCCACGGATGAGGGAAATCGTGGCCCGCTACCGTGCGGAAGTCGCGGCGGGGACACTCCGCGAGTATTCGCTCTCCGAAGAGGATCTGAAAAAGATCGCGGAAAAGCTTGATTGACTACGCATCGCTCTGGTTCACCGAAGAATTTCTGGACTCTTTCAGTGACCGCCGGTTCACAGCCGCCGACAGCCGGGCCATCCTCAAGTCGCTCCAACTGCTAGACCATAACGAGCGCCATCCATCACTTCGCGTCCATGCGCTGTTGGGCGACATGGAAGGACTGTGGTCCGCATCCGCAGCCGTTCACTCCGGATCATATTTGAACGCTTGGACGACGGTGGGAAATGGCTCATTCCCTGTAGTCACCACTACGATGAGTGAGGAACCGCCCCGAGCCCTACCGGATGCGTTCGAGGAGCACCCGAGCGGCTTTCTTCGCGGGGCTGTTCGTCTCGATCTGGGGGCCGACGCAGCCGGGGCAACCGTTGTCACAGTCACAGGAGAGCACGAGCGCGAGGCAGGCTTCCACCAGTTCCTCGCGGATCTCGAAGAGCTTC
>JBKKBS010000080.1:0-5120 GCA_046713815.1 Tepidiformaceae bacterium | reverse complement strand
CGGGCGGCATGTCCGACCAGCTCCGCGAAACGCGGCGTCGCGCGTCCGCTCTCGGCATCGAAGGCACCGGCTGGGACGTGGGCTATGCCGCCCTCTTCCTGGCGTCCGACGAAGCGCGCTACATCACCGGCGTGACGCTGCCCGTCGACGGCGGCGTGCTCGTGAACTGACCGGCTGTCCGTCGGCGACCGTGTAAGATACGAGCATGGCGTTCACTGTGAATGACCTCCATGACTTCTTGAATCTGCTGCGGGAGCATCCGGAGTGGCGTGCCGAGGTGCGCAAGGAAGTCCTCGGCGACGAGCTGCTCGCGTTGCCCGAAGTAGTCCGAGAGCTGGCGGCCAAACTAGACACAGTGGCCGACGAGCTTCACGATCTGGTGGCCGAGCTGCGGGCCATGCGACTTGAAATCAGTGGGATACGACAGGATGTCGGCGGGCTGAAGGGGATGGGTTTGGAGACCTGGTATGAGCGTCACCCGGGCTTGCTAACGTTCAAGCGCGGGCTCCGCAAAATCCGTGTGCCGAGTGCCCATGATCTTGAGCACCTTGAATCCGCATTCGACGAAGGGAGAATCTCAGAAGAGAACCTCCAGGCGGTCTACAACCTTCACCTCGTCATTAGCGGGCGTGAAGGCCGAGGTGATGAAGCAAGGGATGCCATGCTCGCAGTCGAGATCTCAGTCAAGATCGACCAAAAAGACGTGATGCGGGCGCTTGACCGGGCAGGAATTCTCCGGACCGTCGGGTACAACGCGTACCCGATGGTCGCCGGTGTCTCGATTGACGCCCGAGCCGGCCAGCTGGCTCGTGAGCAGGGTGTCGACGTATACCTGGGCGAACCCGAACACTTGTCCAGGATGCGCGATCAAGCTTCATAGGGCTGCTGGTTAGGAGCGGAATGAGGCCGTTCCTGGTTCCGCCCGGCCCGTGTGCACCTAGGCCCGTGCGGCCGCGCGTTCTAGCGCCCTCCGCGTGAAGACTTTGACCATCGCGCGGCGGTAGGCCTCGCTCGCGTGGAGGTCGGCGTTGATGTCGCCCAGGCCCTCGCCGGCAATGCCCGCCGCAGCGTCGATCGTGGCCTGGTTGAGCGGCTTCCCGGCCAACGCCTGTTCCACGTTCGTCAGGCGCTGGGCGTGCGTGGAGGCGCCGGTCACGGCGACCCGCGCGGACTGGATCGTGCCGCCGCTCGCCTGGAGCGCCGCGCACACGCCGACGATGGCGTAGTGCGAGGCCTTTTGGTGGAGCTTGGCGTAGGCCGCCGCCTTGATGGGCTCGAACTGCACGCCGACGATGATCTCGTCTTCGGCCATGTCAACCGTGAAGAGGTCCTGGAAGAAATCCTCGGCCTTTACCGCGCGCCAGCCGTTGGAGCCCTTCATGTGGATCTCGGCGTCGAGGGCGACCATGACGGCGGGCATGTCGGCGGATGGGTCGGCGTGGGCCAAACTGCCGCCCAGAGTACCGCGGTTGCGCACCTGGGGGTCGCCGATTTCGCCCGCGCACTCGGCCACCACCAGCGCCTGTGACTTGAGGATCGTGGAGGTCTCGACATCGTGGTGGGTCGTCGTCGCCCCGATCTCGATTTTGTTGTCGTCCTTCTGGCGGATGCCGGAGAGGCCCTCGATGCGCGCGATGTCGATGAGCACGCCCGGTTCGCTGAGACGTAGCTTCATCAGGGGCACGAGGCTGTGGCCGCCCGCGAGCAGCTTGCCCTCGCCGTTGCTGCCCTTCAGGCGGGCGATCGCGTCGTCGAGCGAGGTTGCCCGCTGGTACTCGAATTTCGTCGGGATCATTTCTGCCCTCCGTTGATGATCTTCCAGAGCTTTTCGGGTCGCAGCATCATGTCGACGTGCTTCACGCCGAACTGTTCGAGCGCGTCCACACAGGCGTTGACGATGCACGGAGTTGAGCCGAGAGTGCCGGCTTCACCCACGCCCTTGGCGCCGAGCGGGTTGACCGGGGTCGGGGTGACCGTGCGGTCCATCTCGAAGCGCGGGAAATCGGTAGCGCGAGGTATCGCATAGTCCATGAACGAACCGGTGATGAGTTGGCCATCTTCGTCATAGACGACCTCTTCGATGAGCGCCTGGCCGATTCCCTGGGCGAGGCCGCCGTGCACCTGGCCCTCGACGATCATGGGGTTGATGACGTTGCCGCAGTCGTCGATGGCGACCATTTTAAGGAGCTTCGGCTCCCCGGTGTCACGATCGATTTCGAGCATGGCGATGTGGCAGCCGAACGGGTAGGTGTTGTTCGATGGCTCCCAGAACGCCTCCTCCGAGAGTCCTGGGTCAAGGCCTGGCGGAAGCGGCACGGGCACGTAGGCGTAGGCAGATACCTCCGCGAACGACTTGCCTGTGCCCGGGGAGCCCTTGACGAAGATCTGCCCGTCCTCGAAGACGAGGTCGTCCTCCGAGGCGTCCATCATGGCGGCGGCGAATTTCGCCATCTTCGCTTTGACCTTGTCGCCGGCCATCATGAGGACGGTCCCGCCCACCGCCTGCGAGCGGCTGCCGAAGGTGCCGATGCCCTGTTTCACGACGCTCGTATCGCCGTGGAGGATGACGACATCGTCCATGGGCACGCCGAATTGCTCGGCAAGCATCTGGGCGAAGGTCGTCTCGTTGCCCTGGCCGTGTGGCGAGGAACCGGTGGTGGCGACGATCTTGCCTCCGCGCTCGATCGTCACGCCCGCGTGCTCCCAGCCGCCCGTGGGGAGCGACGACGACGGGCCAAGTCCGCAGACCTCGACATAGAACGCGAGGCCAATGCCCACGATCTTGCCGTCCGCGCGCATGCGGTCGCGTTCGGCCTTGAGCTCATCCCAGTTCGCGAGATTGAGGCCCATGTCCAGCGCCTTGTCGTAGTCGCCGGAGTCGTAAACGGCGCCCATCTGTGTCGCGTAGGGGAACTGGCTAGGCTGAATGAAGTTCTTACGGCGGATCTCGGCCGGGTCCATTTTCAGTTCACGCGCGAGCATGTCCATGGCGCGCTCGAGGAAGTAGGTCGCTTCGGGGCGGCCAGCGCCACGGTAGGCGTCAGTCGGCGCCTTGTTCGTGAAGACTTCGGTCAGCTCGACGCGGATTGCAGGGATGTCGTACGTCCCGTTGCACATGAGCATGGTGAGCGTCGGGATAGCGGCCGTGAGGAGCATGTTGTAGGCGCCGATGTCCGCGATCAGCTTCATCTTGATGCCGAGCACCTGGCCGTCACGCTTCGCGGCCACATCGATGTAGCAGAGGATGTCGCGGCCGTGGATCGTTGCCTGGAAGGCTTCCGAACGGTCCTCGATCCACTTGATCGGCACGCCGAGCTTCTTGGAGAGCGCGCTGGCAGCGTACTCCTCGCCGTAGATGTTGATCTTCGCGCCGAAGCCGCCACCGACCTCGGGGGCCACGGCCCGCACCTGATGCTCACCCATGCCGTTCATCAGGGCGATGAACGTCTTAAGGATGTGCGGGTTTTGGGTCGAGGACCAGATCGTGAGGTAATCCTTGCCGGGCTCGTAGTGGGCGACGACGCCGCGCGGCTCCATGGCGTTGGGCGCGAGGCGCTGGTTCATCATGCGCTGAGAGATGACGACATCAGCGTCCGCGAACGCCTTGTTGATGGCGCTGTTGTCCACTTCGCCCGTCTCCGCGTTGACGCCCGTGCCGCCCGGCACGTATGGGACCGCGAGGTTGTTCGCGAAGTCGGCGTGGATGGTCACGGGCTGGCCCTGCATCGACTTCTCAACGTCGATGGCCGCGGGCAGCGTGTCGAACTCGACCACGATCGCATCGGCGGCGTCGCGGGCGGTGTAACGGTCACTGGCGACGACCGCGGCGATCGGCTCGCCCTGGTAGCGCACGGTGTCCGTGGCGATGGCGTAGTGCGGGGGCGAGGGGAAGGGTGTGCCGATGGGCATGGGCCCGAGGAACTCGGCGAGTTGCGCGCCCGTGATCACGAGTTCGACGCCAGGCATGGCCTCGGCGTCGCTTGTGTCAATGCGCGTGATCTTGCCGTGGGCGATATCGCTGCGCTTGAAGGCCATGTGCAGCATGCCGGACAGCTTGATGTCGTCGACGTAGGTGGCGCGGCCCTGGATGAGGCGCGGGTCTTCGCGGCGCTTGATGCGCTCGCCCACGAGCTTGGGGAGGACTGGCCTATCGATCGTGGTCATCGGTCTAGCCTTTCCTGGCCGCGTACTGGACGGCGTTGACGATGTGCTGGTAGCCGGTGCAGCGGCAGAAGTTGCCGCTGATACCTTCGCGGATCTCCTGCTCTGTGGGGTTCGGGTTCTCGTTCAGGAGGTTGACTGTGGACATGATCATGCCTGGGGTGCAGTAACCGCATTGGAGGCCATGCTCTTCCCAGAAGCCTTCCTGGACGGCGTGGAGCTTGCCGTCTTCGGCGAGGCCTTCGATCGTCTTCACCTCGCAGCCATCGGCCTGGACGGCGAAGATCGTGCAGGACTTCGCGCTGCGGCCGTCGATGAAGACGGTGCAGGCGCCGCACTGGCTCGTATCGCAGCCGACGTGCGTGCCCGTGAGACCGAGGTTCTCGCGCAAGAGGTGCACCAGCAGCAGCCGCGGCTCCACCTGTGCTTCTCGCGCCTTTCCGTTGACCGTGAGTTTGACGGGGACTGTGTCTGACATGAGCGACTCCTTCGATTCACGATTCACAATTCGGGATTCACGATTCGGGCCGACCGACGGCCCGCGCTGTGGTTTCATTGGCGAAAGCTCCTGATCAGGCGACGCGCTGCCCCACCTGTTTCTCCATAGCTTTCATGAACTGGCCGATCATGAGCTTGGCGGCGCCGCCGAGCAATCTGCTGCCCATGCGGGCAATGGCGCCCTGGGCCTTCACGTCGGCCGTGTATTTAACGAGCGTGCCTCCGTTCGCGGCGTCGGAGAGCATCATGGTGGCGTCGCCCTGGACGGAGCCAGGCTTGCCCGAGCCGGCAACGACGAGGCGGTAGGAGTCTTCTGGATTGCGGTCGGTCACTTTCACGTTGCCAGAATAGGTTCCCTTGATGGCGGCCATGCCGACCTTGATCGTGAGGTCGTAGGACTCGGGCCCCGCAGGTTCGAAGCGTTCGCAGCCGGGCATTGACGCCTTCAGCGCGGCGGGGTC
>JBKKBS010000079.1:0-2624 GCA_046713815.1 Tepidiformaceae bacterium | reverse complement strand
CGTACCAGGATTGAAACCAGTGCCAGGAACACACAAAGCTCAAGCGGCGTCGTCGTAAACGGGATTGGTGTCCCCTTCGGCAATTCGTACAAGACCGGGGACAGCTCTCCGCTGAAGTCGATCGCCCCTGGCTCGAGTGTGACCGCCGCCGCAAGGAGGATAATGCTGAATTCGTGCGGTTTCGCCACGATTCCGATCGCGGCGGCGATGAGCAGCGGGCCGATGAGGAAGGGTGCCCCGAACTTCGCGAACGCGAGCCCAAGAAGAGCCGTGAGCCCAACGACCAGGCCAAACAAGGCCAATTCGACTGGCACGGGCATGACGCCAATCGGCCGCCGGAAAGACTGGCCCGCCGCAGCCACCCTACGTGAGCCTTCTCGTAAGATAGAGCAGGAGCAGCAGTGTCGCTGCCGACCCGAAGGCGACCAGCGACTCCGACGGGAACGCCCTCCGCACATGCCCATTTGAGACAAGCATGGCAATCACCAGGACCGACATCGCCACAGCCATAGCCTCAAGCCTTCTCACGGCGCCAGACTCATGGCACCGGCCCGGATGTACGAATTAGTGTTTAAGCGATAGGTGGAGCCGGGGTTGAGACTCAGGGCATGATTGCTTGACGGATCTCCCGTCGGCCGGGTCGGTCCACCACGCCAGAGCCGGTATGTCGTCGAAGCTGCCCGTCCACCCGCAGCTCGTCGTACTCCGGATTCGAATCAGGGTTGCCACGCCAGACAACTGAACGCGCGGTGGCGCGCCACTCGGTCGATAGTGCACGCCGGGTCAACTCTTTGTGCGCACCATCGACGAGGGAGGGGGCCCGTCCGTGCCGTCAACAATCGTGGCAGTCCGAGGTTGGGCCTGGCTGACACGTCCCAAGCCGCGACTCGGGAGTGCATCACGAACCTTCCGGCGACCGCCACCCTGAACATTTTGCTCGCCCATGATCCGCCTCCCCGTCAGCGTAAATCTCAGCCGGATGCGTCGACGACACATGGGGCGGCGAAGTCGCGGTTATCGATGACGATGTCCGCCAGGCATTGTGGGTTGACGTCCGCGAGGTAGATTTGTTCCGCCGCACCGTAGCGCAGCCGATGCAAACGTTCGGCTTCGTCGCGCCCTTCCATGGCCGTATCGCGCTCAATCCCACGAGTGATCGAGTCCTCAAGGTCTACGTCCAGCCAGATACGAAAGTCCCAGTACGGGTGGTACTCCGGACGCAGGGCGAACACGCCGTCGACGATCAGCACGGCATCGCCGGGCGCATCGACCGTGACTCCCCGGTGGTTGACCTGCGTGATGGGGTCGATGCTGCAGAGCACAACTCGGCCGTGGCCCTCACGTCCCGCCGGCTCCAGCAACAAATCCTTCGTGGCGGCGAAATCGAACGCGTTGCGGTAGTAGCCCTCGCCGGAGGTGCGGTCGTAGAGATGCGCGTCGCTCCAGGGGTTCTTGAAGTCGTCCAGCGAGGCGCGAAGCGTGGGTCGGCCGAGGTCACGAAGCGCCGTGGCAAGCTCGTGCCCGAAGCTCGTCTTTCCCGAGGCGGTAAACCCATCGATCGCCACGCGCAGGCGATGGTTGCCGAGCGCCGCGATGCGTTGAGCGACCGCGCCGATGAGCGCCGAGCGCTGGACCGACGCAGGTTGCGGCTCTGGCTGCGACCAACTGGAGACGGACGTAAATGCGGGCGCGGCCACGCCCGGAGCATATCAGAACCACTCGTGGCCATGGTCGTCCGAGGCGCGATTCAGATTCTTGCGCGAGAGCCACTGGAACTATCGGCCCCGAAGAAAATCAGCTTCGTGAGGGCGCACCGCTAAGAATTGTGCCGCGCGAACAGGTCGGCCGCCGCTAGCATCTGTCGTCCGATAGGCTGAAGGTCGATGCTGGTGCCGAGCAATCCCGTGGACACTCGTTCGACGACGCCCCATTCCCAGATCGCCGATTCATCGAGGCCGGTACGACGGGCCAGCCAACGCGAGCGGACGCGTGGGTCTCCGTCAATCAGCTCGACGGGGTCCTCGCGCATCAGGATGCCCATGTCGTACTCCGCTTCGGCAAGGAGCCCGTCTGGGTCAACGAGTTTGAAGTTAGAGTCCGCCTCCAAAGCGTTCCACTCGTGGATGTCTCCATGCACGAGCACCGCCCGCTCATCGTCATGAGCAGCAATGCGTCGGGCGGCGCACTTCAACGCGTAATCGACGGCCTGCTCGGAGCAGGGACGGCCGAGTTCCTCCCATTTGGAACCAATGAAGTGCACCAGCCAGTGGCCCTTGTCCGCGCCGGTCGGAAGGCCGCAGTCCGGCGCCAGACGCGGGCCGCGGCCGCACACAGGATTTCCTGCCGTTTTGCGATGGGAAGGCCGCGCTTATGTAGTGGTGCGCCCAGGCGTTCGAGGAGCAAGGCGCTGCGAACGATGTCATCCCGCAAAAGGCGCGCGCACCCGTCTCCGTCCGCAAGGCGCAGGACCGTGATTTCGTTTTTGGCGGAGTCGTCGTCGCGCGGTATGAGGAGCTTCAAAACGGCAGAGGATCCATCTTCGAGGGTCGCCTCTGCGACGAAAGCCTCCGTGCCGCCGGCGTACGCGCGCCCGACACTCATTGACCAGTCCCGTTCGAGGTCCG
>JBKKBS010000078.1:0-5167 GCA_046713815.1 Tepidiformaceae bacterium | reverse complement strand
GTTGAACACTGTCGCTATGAGCTTCCGCATTGTCAGAACTCCCTGGTCTCGGGTCGCATGGGAACTGTGCTTCCCAAGGAAACATGCCTATCCCTATTTTTCGTCATTACGACAGCCGCACGAGCGTGCGGCCGCGGACCTCGCCCTTGAGGATGCGCGCCGTGACGTCGAGTACGCCATCGAGGTCGGTTTCCACGGTGATCGAGTCGAGCAGGCCGCGGGGCTTGAGGTCAGTCGCAAGCCGTTGCCACATGCGTGCCCGCAGCTCGATCGAGCAGTTCACTGACTCGATGCCGAGCAGGTTCACGCCGCGGAGGATGAACGGGAGGACCGAGGTGGGCACATCGAAGCCGCCGGTGTTGCCGGAGAGGGCGATGGAGGCGCCGTACTTCATCGTGCGGAGGAGATAGGCCGTGGTCGAACCGCCGACTGGATCGACCGCGCCCGCCCAGCGCTCCGCTTCCATCGGGCGCGTGCTTTCCGCGGACACTTCTTCGCGAGAGAGAATCTCGGTCGCCCCGAGCGAGCGGAGGAAGTCGTGCTCGTCCGCCTTGCCCGTGGAACCCGCTACCGTGTACCCGAGTTGCGCAAGCATGCTCACCGAGGTCGAGCCAACGCCACCGGTCGCGCCCGTGACGATGATCGTGCCGTTCTCTGGTCGCAGGCCGTGGTTCTCGAGCGCCTCGACGGAGAGCGCGGACGTGAGTCCGGCCGTGCCAAGGGCCATCGCCTCGCGCGCCGTCAGGCCCTCGGGAAGGGGGATGACCCAGGCGGCAGGGATGCGCGCCATCTCCGCGAACCCACCGGGGTGGGCGACGCCGATGTCGTTGCCGGTGGCAATGACTTTATCGCCCGCCTTGAAGCGGCTGTCCTCGGATTGCTCGACGGTGCCCGCGAGGTCGACGCCGGGAACCATGGGGAAGCTGCGGATGACGCGGCCGTTAGGCATCGTCGCCAGCCCGTCCTTGTAGTTCACGCTCGAATACTCGACGCGGATCGTTACCTCGCCCACGGGGAGGTCGGATTCGGACAGTGTCTTGATGCCGGCGGAAAAGTCGTCTCCGATCTTATCGACGACGAGGGCACGGTAGGGCATGGGTGGCTCCGGGGTGGGATGTGGAGCGAGTGTATGGGCGGGGAGTGGACGAAGTCCAAGGTTTTGAGTTGTCAGTCCAAATCGGAGTGCCTGGTCCTCAGTCCCCAGCCCCCCAGTCCTCAGTCCTTGAGTTCGAGTTCCTGGATCAGCGAGACCAGCTCGCGTGCGACTTCGGCGGGGTGCGTGTGAGGGGCGAAGTGGGTGAGGCCGAGCGAGCAGGTGGGCCAGCCGCGGGCACTCGCCGTGGCGAGGGCGCCCTCGTAGGCGGAGCTGAGGCGGAGGTAGGCGATGGGGAGGTCTGGTGGGAGGTCGTCGGCGGGGAGGGGTTCTTCGAAAAACGAGGCAGGCTGCGGGGTGACGAACGAGAGGAGGCGGGCGCGGACGGAGTCGTCCGGGATGAGCGGGACGAGATCGCGGTCGGTCCAGTTGGGCCATGAGCCACCTGCGCGGATGCATTTCTCGAACGATGCGAACGCGACTGGCGGCAGCGCTTCGCGCAGTTCGTCGATGCGGGCGAGGCCGGGATGGGGAAGCGTGGCGTCCAGGAAAAGCAGGCCACGAGGCTGCCAGCGCATGCCGCGGAGCACCGCTGGTACGAGCGGCCCGGCACCACTGTATGCGACGAGTATGTACGCACGGCCCGGCCACATGCGGCGATGGAGACCGGCAACCGCCCTTTCCGCGTGAGCGTCCGGGCCCCCACCGAGGGAAGTGCTCACGGAAGCCACGGCGTGTTCGCCCAGCGCGGCCATCAGCGGTGCAAAGAAACGGCAGGAGGGGATCAGCGGACTCGGGATGAAGGCCAACGTGGGAGACACGCCAACAGGCTACAGCAGGCGCCGGATCGGCTTGCGGCCGGGACGGGGGTCGTAGTTGCTCTTGAACATCTCGAGCTTGTCGCGCTCGATCAAGTACTTGCCCGCGAACAGCGTGGCCGGAATCTTCCGCTGCTTGATCAATCGTCGAAGGCTCTGCGGGTGAATCGCGAGTTCGCGCGCGGCCTCCACCAGGTCGAGATAGTTGTCGAACGGTGTGATCGCGGCCAATGGCGGACTCCTTCCCGAGGCACCTCTTTCCGATGCGCGCCCTTCCGCGGAAAGGCCCGAAACGGATCAACTGCGTACGCAGAACCGAACGGTAACAAGACCAACGAGTATTGTCTATACCCCTAAGCAGTTCACGAAGGATGGCGGCCTTCTGTCGAGTCGCGAACCTCGCGCGCGACGAACACGATGCGCTGGCCGGCGATCGTCGTGCAGATCAGCGTCACCGGAGCGCCGTCCATGCGGCCGAGGAGCCGCCGCAGCTCGTCCGGCTCCACGGGGAATGCTCGCCGCCGGATCTGATCCGGCCGCCACCGCTGCTCGCGTAACCGCGCCTTCAGCCGGGCCACCGAGAACGGCAGCACGTCGAGCACTTCGAAGGCGTCCGCCATGGGGTGGGGTGTCGAGGAATCGGCCGTGAGGTAAGCAACGTGGCGGTCCATCAGCCGCGCACCGAGCGCCCACGCCAGGTGCCTGACAAGCCCGGCACGCGTCACGCACGACTCCGGGTCGATCACCACGGAGCCGGGAGCGGCGACGACCGCAGAGGCTTCCGGCTCCTCGGAGGTGAGAATTGCGTCCTCGGGCAGCAACACCGCGCGACGAAGGCCAGGCCGCGCGCCGTCCCCCAACCAGAGCGCGCATTCACGCAACGACTTCCGCAATTGCACGAATTCGATCTCCGCCGATACAGGAGCATGCGCCAGATCGAGCCCGGGCGGGCCCTTGACCACGCCCAGCGTAGCCGAGGATGCGAGCGCGAGCGCGGTCGTCCACGAGGGAGAGAAGGCCTCGGGGTCGAATTTCCGCGTTACGCCGGCGCGGCGCGAGGGATCGACCAGTACCGCGTGCAGATCGAGCCGGAGGGGCGGACGCGTGGCATCCGCCACCGCCACCCGCACTCCCGCCACGTTGGCGGCAGCAAGCATCGCGGCGACGGGATCACGATCAAGACCGATCGCGCTCGGCGAGACGCTAGCGCTGGCGCGCAGGTCGCCGCCAATCCCGCAGGTGAGATCGACGACCGTGCGCCCTGATTCCGCGAGCCGCCGCGCCCGTCGTTCGGCGACTGCGGGATGAGTCATCATCTCAAGTCCGGACTGCGTCAAGAGGAAGCCGTAGTCGTCGCCGAATCGCTCACGCGCCTTCGCCCGCAGTGTCACCTGCTCCGCCAGTGCGGAAGACTCGTTAGCGGCGTGCTCCTTGCGCAAGGCGGCTACGAGACGGTGCGGCGGCAGCAATGCCAGTCCCGGATCCAGCGCGGCGAGCGCCGCCCGGCCGCCGGGCGAAACAAGATAGCGGGCTCGCGTGATGTCCACGCTGCGAGTCTACCGCCCACGCCGCGTATCCTCGGACGGTGGCGAACCTCATCTGCCTCGATTTCGACGACACGATCGTGCTGGACAACACGATGCGGCAGATCATGGAACGGTTTGCTCCCCCTTCGTGGCACGAGGTAGCGGAGCGCCACGGGCGGGGTGAGATGTCGGTGGAGCAGCAGAACGCCGCAGCCCTGGACGTGGTCGAGGCGACGGAGGACGAAGTCCGTGAGTACGTGAAGCAGGTAGCGAGGCCACGCGCGGGCATCATGGAGCTCGCCGACTGGGCACACTGGAACGATTGGCTGATGGCGGTGGTGAGCAACGGCCTTGACCTCTACGTGGATGCGGTGCTCGATTCGCTGGGCCTCGACCGCATGACGCGTCACGCCGGGCGCGCGCGCAAGGACTACCGCTGGCGTCTCCAATACCTCAGCCCGAGAGGCGTGGAGGTGCAGTCGGGGTTCAAGGTCTCCTACGCTGCGGCGTACAGGAACGCAGGGGACTTCGTGGCCTACGTGGGCGATGGCGACTCGGACATCGAGGCCGCGAGAATGGCGCCGGTCGTGTTCGCGCGGGACACGCTCTGGGAGCGGTTGAAGGATGAGCACCCGCGCATCTACGCTTTCGAGACTTTCCACGACGTGATCGCCGTGATGAACGCGGAGGCAGGGCCTTGGCTCGCATCCTTCTCCTCTACGACAGCCGCGGGGGACTGACCGAACAGCTCGCCGACTCCATCGCCGCGGGCATCGCGGAAGCGGGGGCGGAGTGCGTGCGCCGACGCGTCGAAGACGCCGTCATCCCCGACCTCCTTGCGGCGGACGGCCTCATTCTCGGCTCGCCTAACTGGAGCGGGATGACGGCAAAGCTGAAGGACTGGTTCGATTACTCCGGCGACCTCTGGGAATCGGGAGAGTTCGCGGGCAAGGTGGGCGCCGCGTTTACGGCGGGCTACTCCCGCTCCGGTGGCATCGAAGCCACGCTCCTCCAGCTCATCCACTTGCTCTTCGCGCATGGAATGGTGATCGTCGGACTGCCGTGGAGCGACACGATGCGCACGTCTGGTTCGTACTACGGCGCCACCGCCCACGGCGTCGTCACGGACGACGACCGCGCGCAAGCGCGAGCCCTCGGCCGTCGCGTCGCGGACGTAGCGGGATTACTGACATTGCCACGAACGCGAGGAGCGCGCAGGGCGGGCGAACCGATGGAGGTGTCGAATCACGACTCGTGAAGGCGCCTGGCGATCGTAGCAGGCCGCCGACCGGGGCCTGTCGAGTCACCACGTCAATCAATGACGCCCATCCCTCGATCGTCGACCTATTCCCAAGGGCTGCTTACTCATGGTAAGCTGTTGCGTAAGCAACGAGTTCGAACAACACAGTCGCGATTCGGGATTCGAATCGCGAAGCGTGAATTTTCAAAGAGGTCCCCATCATGCCCGCCGCAACCGCCGACAACGTCCTTACCCTTCCCCGAGTCACTCGTCCCGCCACGGATGCCCGCATACGGCCGGTGAACGCCATCATCACCGCGCCCACATTCCTTGAAGGCGAGGGCTTTCAGGTTCGCCGCCCGTTCCCTGGCATTGACATGTCGCTCGCGGACCCGTTCCTGCTTCTGGACCATCTCGGCGCGGTGGAATACGCACCCGGCGAGGCGAAGGGCGCGCCCTGGCACCCCCATCGCGGATTCGAGACGGTCAC
>JBKKBS010000077.1:0-8886 GCA_046713815.1 Tepidiformaceae bacterium | reverse complement strand
GAGCGTAAGCGACCGGCCTTCGTTACCATGCCCCTCGAATGAGCGAACTCGCCCCCTATCCGCTGGCGTACTTCATCACGTTCACAGTGCCACCTCACACGGCTCCACGGCGACGCGCGAGTGCACGGTCCGACGCAGCACCAACGTTCCCGGCAGCCCGAAGGTCGACTCCAGCCCTTTGAGTCACCGGATCGAGTGGAATCGCCTCGAAAATGCGCCACCACACCTTGGCGCTCGCGAACGCGGAGTCGTCCATCGAACCATCCACGAAGTCTGTGGTTTCCGGGATTGGGAGCTACGCGCCGACACGTCCGCACGAACCACGTTCACCTCATGGTCTCGGCCGCTTGCCATCCCGACCGTGTGATGCAAGACGTGAAGGCATATAGCACGCGTCGTCTCGCAGAGGCGGGGCTGATCGAGCGAGGCACCAAGATGTGGACGACCCACGGAAGCACGCGCTGGCTTTGGAAAGGATTTGCCGATGCGGTGACCGGTCGCTTACGCTCCGGCTCGGAATGTATTACACGCTCACCACGCACGTCGACTTGCGCGTCGGCGTCATCACGCTGACGCGCGCGGCCGAGTACAACACGATCACGCCCGCGCTGCGCGAGGATCTCGCAACCGCCATCGACCAACTCGATCACGACCGCGGAGTGCACGTCATCCTCCTCCGCGCGGAAGGGCCCGCCTTCTGCGCGGGCTACCGGCTGGATACGAGCACGGCCAACCAGGCGGCCGCCACGGCCGGCGAAGCGGAGGGCGCGCGGCCCGTTTGGGACTCGGTCCAGGACATGGGCATGATTGGCCGATACGTCGACACCTACATGAAGCTCTGGTACGCGCGCAAACCGACCATTGCGGCCGTGCAGGGCTGGTGCATCGGTGGCGGGACAGACATGGTGCTCTGCTGCGACATCATCGTGGCGGGCGAGGGCGCGACCTTTGGCTATCCACCGAGCCGCGTCTGGGGCACGCCCACGACGGCGATGTGGGTCTACCGCATGGGCCTCGAGCAGGCGAAGCGCTACATGCTCACGGGCGACGCCATCCCCGCGCCCAAGGCAGCGGAGATTGGTCTCATCCTCGAGACCGTGCCTGATGCGGAATTGGACGCCCATGGCATGGATCTGGCGAAACGCATGGCGCAGGTGCCCGCGAACCAGTTGATGATGCTCAAGCTGCTCTGCAACCAGACGGCGGAGAACATGGGCCTGGCCAGCAGCCGCACGCTCGGCACCCTCTTCGACGGCATCGCCCGGCACACGCAGGAAGGTCTCGATTGGGTCGCCCGCGCCAACGAAGTGGGCTTCCGCAAGGCCGTCCGCGATCGCGACGACCCGTTCGCCGACTACGGTTCCCGCCCGAGGGGATAGAGCATTCCCGGCGCGCACTTGGACGCGCTACCCCAGGCACGCGGAACGGCCCCGGCGGTTCGGGGGAATCGCCGGGGCCGTCCGAAGGAATGGGGCGCGGCCCCGGTTGGTGGGAATCACCGTGGTGGATGGCGTTGGGAGCCTCACGGTGACTGTGGCCTCGCCCTCGGGATTAACCTACGCCACCATCCATGCCCCCGCCACCGTATGTTCGCTCTCAGCCATTGCAACTGCATAACAGTTCGTGATGCGCCGAACTCGGTTCAATTCAGCGGGCCGATTCGGTCTCTGCGATGTCGTGAGTCCCCGCTCCCGACTACTGCAGGTGCGAGACGTCGACCCAGCCCGCGCGCCCGTTCGGCCCCACCACCTGGCGCCAGGTGTAGTCGTTGTGCACGCGCGTTTCGCCGGGCGCGCGCAGGATAACGCCGTTCCCGAGGCAGGCGAACGCCTCCGCCGTACGCTCGGAGGCCACGCGGATGGGCGCACAATCGGCCCGCGTTTGGATGCGCACAAAGGGCCCGCGGCGCACGCTCGCGATGAACCGCGGGTCGGGGGAGCTGATCAGCGCGAAGCCAAGCACGAGCGGCCGCCAGCGGTCCGCTCCCAGCTCAACGAGCACGGCCATCGAGTCGCGCGGGTCGGCCGGGCCCGTGGCCGGTGCGACGACAACGAGCGTCGCGCCATCGCTGCGGCCGGCCACCGCGCCGGGCAGTCCGGCCCACTGCTGCGTGACCTGGCCGGCGCTGTTGACGATGCCAATGTACGACTCATTTTCGCCCGTGAAGAGCGAAGGCCCGTCCCATTGCACCATCGTGCCCGCGCCCGTGGGCTGAGGCGCCAACCAGGAGTAATACGATCCGGGCGCATCGATTTCGGGCGAGAGGTAGGGCGCACCGTCGGTCTCGGCGATCTGGCCGGTGCCGGGCACGCGCCAGAGCAGCTTCCCCTTCGCCAGGAGGGCCACGGGCATGCCACTGCCGGGGTATGGCGGCATGAAACCGAGCCCCGAGGGGAGTCGCGTAAAGAGCCCGAGGCCGTCGCCCGTATCGCGCCAGACCACTGCATCGCCCTCGTACAACCCGACCGGCTCCAGGTACCCGTTCCGTTGCCCGATCTCCTCCCAGTTCACGCCACCGTCGGCGGAACGCACGAAGGTGGTGTCATGCGTGGTGTGAAAAGCGGCCACGATCGCCCAGCCGTCGCTATCGGAGATGACGCGCCCGATGGCAGCGCCCTCCGGTGCCGTGAGGAGCGTCTCCTGCTGGACGTTTCCGAAGCTGTCGCGGTAGATGCGCTGCAATTGGCGAGGGCCATGCTCGCTGTCGGCGCCAGCCCTGATGACGAGCGAGAGGTCGGCGGGGAACTCAATAGGAGGGCCGGGACGCAGGAGGTCGGGCTGGCGGCCGCGGAACGTGGGCGCCGAACTCACCGCCACCGTCGTCCGTGGGGCCACATCCGAGCCGCCTGCGCCAAGCACCCACCAGCAGGCCGCCATGGCCAGCGCCGCGACGACGATGCCGGGCACAAGCAGCGGACGCAGACGCCGTGGCGGCGGGGCGCCGTCGACAACCGGGGAGGGGACGGGCGCCAGGAGTATGGCGCGAGGGAGGGCCAATTCGGCGTGGGCGGGATGGGGGCCGGTCAGCCGCGAGCGGCGCGTGCGCGCTTCGCCCACGCTCACGCCCAGCCGCACCGCGATCTCGGCGTCGCGCAGACCGTCCGCCACCCAGCGCGCGACGGGGTCTTCGTAGGCGGGCTGGCCGTCGCTGCTTGTCTCCATACAGGTTCCCTGCATCCAGCATACGCCGCGTGGTTGGCTTGAGTTGCTTGGCGGCTTGAATGCTTGGCGCGTTGCCCGACGCCGGACCTGCGGCGCGCTACCATTCGCCCAATGGCCGGGTACTCGGGGACGCCGTTGCCGAAAAAGCTCGGCATCAAGGAGGGCGCGCGCGTCTCACTTGTGAGCGCGCCCGATGGCTTCGCGGACGCCGCCCTGGGCGGGCTCCCTTCGGCGTCCGCCATCGTCGCGGACGGCGAGACGGGCGTCGACGTGGTCGTCTGGTTCGTCGAGTGGATGGCGGGCTTCGAAGCGGGGTTCGCCGCGCAGGCCGCGCGCCTCACGTACGCGGGCGGGCTCTGGATTGCATGGCCGAAGCGCGCGAGCGGGCGACCGACCGATCTCAACGAGAACCTCATCCGCGATGTGGGCCTTGCCGCGGGTCTCGTCGACAACAAGGTCTGCGCAATCGACGAGACCTGGTCTGGCCTGCGCTTTGTCTACCGGCTCGCCGATCGCCCGCACGCGCGTTAAGCGAGCGCGGGACGGGCTACCGGGAAGTTCTCTATTGGCGGTTGACGAGACAGGGTCTCGCGGCAAACAATCCCCCACCGCGCCACGCGGAGGAGCCCGCCGTTATGATGAAGCATCGTGCCGACCCGAATGAGTACCTGCGCAAGGTGCCGTTGTTCAGCAAACTCAACAAGGATCAATTGGGGTACGTGGCGCGAGTCTCGGATCAGCACCACGCACCGGCGGGGGAGCGCCTCACGGAGCAGGGCCGCCTCGGCCACGAGTTCCTGCTCATCGTCGAAGGAACCGCCCGCGCCGAGCGCAACGGCCAGGTCGTCTCGCAGATGGGGCCGGGCGACTTCTTCGGCGAGTTGTCGATGATCGACGGCGGGCTGCGCCTGGCGACGGTTATCGCGGAGACCGAGATGGACCTGATCGTCGTCGATGGCCGGGCATTTTGGCCGCTGCTGGAGACGGTGCCCGGCCTGGCGCACTCCATCATGGGCGTACTCACCGCCCGCCTGCGCGAGCACCAGGCTGACTCCCACCAGCATTAAGTAGCGGTCGACCTCCGTATCGACGGGGCGCGCCGTTCATGCACTGCTAAACGCGGCCCCGGTTGCGTGCCCGTCCGCGGCGTTGGCGATCCGTAACGGACCACGGACAGAATCCTTGGCCGCGACTCCTATGACGGCCTTGTGGCCACGATCGCGTACATCGCCGGCATGCGTGGAGTGCCTTCCGGCGGGTAGAAGCGTCGCCCCCGGCGTTCCACGGAATTGCGGAAGCGAGGCGTCCCGTTCGAGTACGGGTACTCGCGCAACTGGTCGAGCCGCAGACCGGCATCCACCAGGGACATGACCACCTCGGCTATGCCCCAGGCGAAGTCGTAGCCGTTGTGCGGGTTGATGAAATCCTTCACGCCTTCCTCATAGCCCCAGGGCACGAGGCCGTCGCCTGCGAAGGCAACATAGTCGCCCACACCGTCCCCCGGGATCGGTTCGCCATCGTTGAAGTACGGCCATTCGAGCCGCATGTTCTCGTCGAACATGTTCGGCAGCGGGTGAAACTCGACGAGCACGAACGAACCGCCCGGGGCGAGGAGGTTCGCGATGCCGCGTCCCCACGCCTTGATATCGGAGAGCCAGCAGATGGCGCCATACGATGAAAAGACGCGGTCGAACAGTTCGCCACGCGCGGCGGCCGCTTCGAGGTAATCGTAGACATCGCTGCGTACGAAGGTCGCTGGGATGCCGCTCTCCCGCGAGAGCGCCTGGCCCGTCGCAACAGCCTCGTCGCTGATGTCGACGCCCGTACAGACGGCGCCCAGCGCGGCGAGCGAGATGGTATCCTGGCCGGCGTTGCATTGGAGGTGGAGGAGGCGTTTGCCGCCGACCTCGCCGAGCAATTCGCGTTCTTCCGGGAAGAGCGTGGTGCCGCCGTCGCGGAGGAAACGTGCCTGGTCGCCCTTGTGGCTGTTGTGGGCCTTTGTCGCCTCATTCCAGGCGAGGCGGTTCGATTCATGGATCTCGCGGGCGGATGTGGATGACACGCGATCAGCGTAGTTGGAGCCGCTCGCGTTAGCGAGTAGTTCGCGCGGTAACACGCCCCACCCGCGGAGCCCCTCGAGTTCGCGAGTGGTGGGTGACGCGCGTGCTCACGCCCCTGGTGCCGCTCGCGTTAGCGAATAGTGGGTGGCACGAGTGGTGGGTGACGCGCGTGACGCGGACTCCGTGAGTTCGGATCACCGCTGGCTAACGCCAGCGGCTCCACAAGGGGCACGCGCAACTTCGCGTTCCCCTCACGACCGTGAGCGGCTCGATCGACACGCTGTCGTTTTGGGTCTGGTACAATTCGGGCACCGCAATCGAAGGACGCTCCCGTGAGTGGCTTGTTGATTCTCGCGCGCATTATCCCGGCCCGTCGCCGGTAGCGTTTCGCGCCTGATCCCCCACTCGCCTTCCCCCTCTCACCGGCCATGCCGGCCCCCCGGAGCGTTCATCCATGTCACAGGCAACGAATCCCGCACAGCTTGGCGCAGCCGCCGCCAACATCACGCGCTTCTACCAGTACCGGTTCATCTCGCACTTCCAGCTCTGGATGCCGATCTGGATCCTCTATTTGCAGGACAGCCGCGGCATCTCGCTCGCCCAGATCCTCATGCTCGACGCGGCCTTCGAGATCATGATGCTGCTGGCGGAGGTGCCCACGGGCGTGGTCGCGGATCGCTGGGGCCGGCGGCGGGCGATGGTGCTCGGCCAGGTCGGGGTGACCGTGGCCGTGGTGATGTTCGCCTTCGCCCCCAACGTCTGGGCGGTGCTCGCCTGCTACTTCGTCTGGGCCATCTCCGGCGCGCTCACCTCCGGGTCGGACGTGGCCTTCGTGCACGACAGTCTCGAGGCCCAGAAGCGGCCCGGCGAGTTCGGCAAAGTGGTCGCACGCGGCAACGCCGCCCAGCTCGCGGGCATGGGCGCGAGCTCCATGATCGGCGCGCCCATCGCCGCCTGGACGAGCCTCGAATTCACCGTCATGTTGAGCATCGCCTGCGCCGTCGTCGCGGTCCCAATCGTTTGGCGCTTCCACGACCCCGGCACGCACAAGGCATCCGCGGACGCCCGTTACACTGCGCTCCTGGGCACGGCCGCGCGACGCGTCCTCCGTCACCCGCGGCTGCGCGCACTGATCATCATGCAGGCGGTTGTGAGCGGGTTCGCGTGGTCGTGCATGCTGCTCACGCAGCCATATTTGAACGAGGGCGGCCTGCCGCTCGCGTGGTTCGGCGTCGTGCTGGCGGGGATGCACCTGATCGCGTTCGCGGCTTCCATGCTGGGGCCGCGCGTCGCCGGCATCAGCGGTCGCCAGGTCATCTTCTTCGCCACGCCGCCGATCATCGTCGTCAGTCTGTTGACGATGGGGCTCGCGCCGTTGTGGACGGGTCTCGTGATGTTGATGGTGCTGCGCATCGCCCTCAACTTTTTCGGGCCGCTCATCGTGGAGCAGATCAACCGCGAATCCGTAGACGAAGTGCGCGCCACGATCGCAAGCATGGGCACGATGTGCATCAGCGTCGTGGGGGCGGGCGTCAAGCCGCTCATGGGCTGGTCCGCCGACGCGAACGGGCTGGGCTCGGCGTACATCGTTGCCGCCGTGGGCCTCGCGATCTTCGGCGGGGCGGCGCTCCTTGCATGGGCGCACGTCTCGCGGGGCAGCAAGCCGGGCCGGCAGAGGCCCATTTCCGGCATCGAGGAAGCGGCGGCATCGTGAGGCGGTCCGGGAAAAGCGAGAGGCGCTCGCCGTGCGGTCCGTGAGCGTCCGCCATAGGCGAAATGACCGGGGGCATCCGTCCAACGCGACGCCGCGATACCCCTTCCCACCCGGAACGTGGGGCTCACCCCGTGGCGTCGCCATCGGTAGGAGTCCCCAGCAGGCTTCTCACCCGCTCGGCCTCGGTCTCGCGAAGGGTCGCGAACGCCGCGGGGCTGAACGTCTCCCCACAGGCGCCGCAGACAAAGCGCGTAGCCCGGTCCTCGTGGCCCATGTCGTCTGCCGAGTCCCATTGCGGAGCGGTGCTGGTGTGAAGGCAGACGACCTCACTGGGCGCTGATTCGGTTGCGGATTCCGCCGGCTTGCGGCCAAAGAGCTTACTAAGCAGTCCCAAGGGAGTGGTACCTCCAGTGAAGTCCCGATCGGCCCCATGCTAGACCTCGGGAACGTCCCTGTCGCGGCAAGTCGAAACGTGAAGGTCAACGTGCGGGAGGTCTCGGCGGGGAGCCCGGACCGTTGCACGTCGGACCCGGGTGATGACGACTGAGCCCCGGATTGGCCGCGCGAGTGACTCGACCCCGTTTGATATCGACCGCCACGAGCCCGACGCTCGGTGCATGACGCGTTACTGTGGCAAGCCCACAGGCACGTTGGGCCACCTCTGCCGCTGGCGAGTGTCGCGGGCCGACTGCCAACACCACTACACGCCGCGCGGCGCCGGTCTCACCGAAGGCGAAGTGGAGGAGAGGGAGCGCGCAATGGCGCCAGCCCCCGTCGAATCCGGCGCGACTGAAACGGCGGTACTGATCCAACCGCTCTGCACGTCCGACGCCATTACGCGGCGCGATATCGGCGAGGTCTGCTGGCTGATCGTCGAGCGGGCGCTGACGGAGGGCGGGACGGACGGGAAAGGCGCGTCGGTGGCGGTCTCGGCGCTGCGCATCCTCGTGGGGTTGCCACCCGCGGGAAAGACGGCCGAGGCTGCGCGCAAGGAAGCGTTTCTGCGAGGCAAAGTGATGCACGGCATCGCGCCGCAGTCGCCGGAGGAATGGGCGCTGGCCGAGGAGATCTTCGAGGAGAAGGCGATCGAGGAGTTCCAACGATGGGAACTATGGGAACGAGATGACGGTTACGTTGACGAGCCACTCGCTCTCGGGGATTTTGCTGGAGACGAGCCTCAGGCGGCCGCTCTCGTCGACCAGGAGGACTGACTCGGCGCCGATGTCTTTCAGTGGCTGACGAACGAACTGGATCACGCGCCCGTCACTACGAAAACCCTCGACAGTGACCAACACATCGGCGGGCGCGGAGACCTTCCGGGCGATCTCATTGAGCGAGACACCCTCTTTCTGGCCCCGAGCGTCCACCTTCGTCTTCGGCAGGTCGCGGAACTCTTTCAACGTGGGCTTGAAGTCCGTCTCGCCGGCGCGCGCAGTGAGGATCACGTCGTCGTCATTCGCCCTTGCGGGCGTGGGCAGCAAGGGCGGGGTCGGTGTGGCCGTCGCCGCATCCGCCGTGTTTGCGGTGGCGGTGTCATCGTCGGCGTCGTTCTTGTCGCCTCCGCAGGCCGCGGCGAGCAACGCGAGCAGGATGAAGGGCAGTATCAACAGTCTTTGCATGGATCCTCCGGGGCGTCCTTCGAGGCTACGATCGCATCGCCGAAGGGAGAAACCTGGGGGTTAACCGGGGGTTCAGGGGAGCTGGGTGGCCGTAGCGGTTGCCGTCGGGTCTTCCAGGGGCAGCGTCGTGCTCGCGGTAGGGGTGGCCGTCCCCACGGGAGTGGGCGTGGCCGTTTCCGTGGGTTCCTCCGTCGGCGAAGGCGTTGCCGTGGGCTCGGGCGTGGAAGACGGCTCAGGCGTCGCGCTGGGCTTCGGCGTGGGAGTTGGTTCGGGCGTCGCGCTGGGCTCGGGCGTGGGAGTTGGTTTGGGCGTGGGAAGCGCCGCCGCGCCG
>JBKKBS010000076.1:0-8045 GCA_046713815.1 Tepidiformaceae bacterium | reverse complement strand
GTTAAGTGCCGAGCAAGGCCCCAGGTGGACTATCGCCCGTCGGAGACGGTGTGGCCGAGGGTGAGTACTACACGCCCGAGACAGTAGCGGCGCGGGTCATGAGGCGCGCTGGCGGTTCCGGAACTTCGACCGCTTCTTCGGCCGAATGCTTGCCAGGAGCGTTCCTGTTGATGGGCGCCATCCTGGTAAACATCTTCGTGCTCGCGACGGGTGGCTACCAACGCGATGGCTTCGATGGGGCCCGAACGGAACGCGGACGAGTGGGGGAGAAGGCCCCAGGAGTACAGACGGCCGGTGGCCTCCAGGCAGGGCGCCCGGTCCGGTAATCAATGGAATCCCGTCAAGCCGTGCTAGGCTCCGCGCACCAACCTAAGGAGCGACACCATGTTCTGGACAGGTCTTACCTTCATCTCCATTCTCCTCATCGCCGGGCTGGTGTATTTGCTTCGTCGCATGCCCGACGCCTCCGAGCCCATCCTCATTGAACGCGGCCGCCGCGAGCCGCGCGCCGTGAACCTTCCCGGCAAGACGACCGTCAAGGTGATCGTTGCCGCGGTGGCGGCCGTCTGGGTGCTGGTGACCTTCGGATCGAGCTTCCACCAGGTAGACGCGGGCCATGTAGGCGTCGTCTACGAGTTCGGCGCGATCGTTGATCAAACGACCGACGGGCTGGTGCTCACGCCGCCATGGCGGGAGGTGCGCCAGGCAAATGTGCAGGTGCAACGCCATGCTTTCCCACGCCTAACGGCTGCCTCATCCGAGACCCAGAACGTGTACCTCGCGGTCACGCTCAACTACGAGGTAAGCCCCGGCGCCGTGCAGGAGCTGTACCGCGAGGTCGGGCCCAACTACTTCGACAAGCTCATCGAGACGCGCATCAACCAGTTCTTCAAAGACGAGACGGTCCAGTACTCGGCCGTGGACGTGACGCGCAAACGCGACGAGATCCGCGAGGCCGTGGCCATCCGTCTCGCGGCGGATCTCAAGCCATACTCCATCGCCGTGGTCGCGCTGCTGATCGACGATATCAGCTACTCGGACGAGTTCGAACGCTCGATCGAGCAGAAGCAGGTCGCCTCGCAGGATGCACTGCGGGAGCAAGAGCGCGTGAAGCAGAAGGAGTTCGAAGCAGAACAGGCCGCCGCCGTGGCCAAGGGCGAGGCGGAGGCACAGAAGCTCCGGGCAGCGGGCGAGGGGGAGTCGCTCAAGCTGCGCGCTGCCGGCCAGGCCGAGGCGAACCGCCTTGTGCGCGAATCGCTCACGCCGGAACTCATCCAGTACGAAGCGGTCCAGCGGCTGGCGGACAACATTCAGATCGCGCTGATCCCCTCCGGCCAGGGGATCATCCTCGACCCGGCGACGCTTCTTGGGCCTGTTACACGCCCCTGAGGAAGACGCCTGTGTGACCACACCGCCGGCTCCCTAGGGACCGCAAGGCACCGAGTTCGGCTCCGATGAGCATGTCGTGAATGCGCGAATCACGGAAGGTCGCGAGAGTCTGCGGGATCGTGGACGGTGATTGAACGCGCTCGCTTTGCTCGGCGCCGCGATCCTGGTGGCGTGCGCTGGCGGCTCGTGGAATGGCTGTCAGGATCGTTGTGATTGGCACCCTACATGTTACCCCACGCAGGCGATGAAGTTGAATACGACCAGCGTCTACCTGAGCGGCGAGGACCGCGCCCGGCTCGCGGAGCGTGAGGGGAAGTCGCAAGCCAAGTATTGCGCGAAGCGATCGCCCGCTACGACGCCCAAGCACTGGATTTCGACTTCGAGATGTTCAAACTGACGGTCTCGCCCCGCGCGCCGGGCATCCACATTTCGACCGGCCAAGAGTTGCAGGACTGGATCGACGATGTCGGATGAAGGACTTCGCCAAGGACAGCCCGCGGGACTGGGAACCGCTCGCCCAATCGATCGAGAAGACCTGCAACGCTTGCTTGGCGGTCATGCGACTAGCTTACCGTTGCGGCGGCGTCACACCTTCCCGTAATCGACCGTGAGCCAGCGTTGCGGGCGAAGGCGCACGAGGATCTGGTGATCCATCTCGCGTTCGCCGCCACCTGATGCAAGGTACCGTTCGCCGTTCTCCGGTCCAAGGTAGCGGTGCGCGATGGCTCGGATGTGTTGGCCATAATCAGGGCGCTCGATCGTGATGGGGCCCTCGACCGATACGTATGCGTACGGCGCGCTCTCCGTTTGGGCGCAGAGGCTGACGCGCGATCCGGCGGACAGGAGCTTGCCCTTGCGCGAATCCTTGCCCGTGACGAACACGAGGTCGCCTCCGGGCTCGTATGCGTACCAAACGGGCGCGGTGAGCGGCCCCTGGCCAGGATCTTCGATGCTGACGACGCCGATATGGACATCGGCCAGGAACGCTTCGCGCTCTTGACGGGACATAGCCGTGGACAATGGGGGGCCTCTCGTGCGCTGGAGTGTGCCCGCTATCATGACGGGAACGTGACCACCTTTCCAGAAACGCCCTCCCAGCTCCCCTGGGAACTCGACTTTTCGACCGGTGAGGAGACATTAGAGGTCTCCTGCCGCTATGACGCGCCCCGCGCACGCCTCAACGTCAGTGTGCGTAACCCCACCAAGGAGGTGGTACGCCCCGGTGTGATCCGGCTCGAGTCAGAGCTGGGGATGCCCGCATCCGAGGGCTGGGCCTGGATTCACGGGCGCCACATGCAGACCGACGCCCTCGTGCGGCGCTTCGGTGCGCAGCCCGAGGAGGGCTACGACGGCCGCTACGTGCGGGCCGGCGACGAGAGCCGCACCTACACTTCGAGCGAGGTAGTCGTCCTGACGCTGCCGTCCGAGACGACACCGTCGCTTGTCGCTGGCTGCGTCCAGCCCGGACGCTTCTTCTTCGACATCGAGCTTGAGGTGGACGAAGAGGAGGAGTACGTCGATCTCTTGACGCTCGTCTTCGACCTCGACGGCGCGGAGATTGGGCCGGGCGAAACGCTTGAACTGCCACAGATCCTGCTGGTCGATGGCCGTGACCCGTTTGCCCTGATCGAGCGATTCGCGGACGAGACTGGCCGCGAGATGGCCGCGCGCGTCCCCGACCATGTGCCGACGGGCTGGTGTAGCTGGTACTACTTCTACAACCGCGTATCCGAAGCCGACATTGTTGCGAATCTCGAAGAGATGGTGGCGGAGAAGCACCCGGCGGAGTACGTCCAAATCGATGACGGCTACCAGTCCCATACCGGCGACTGGCTCACGCCGACCGCGAAGTTCCCCTCGGGGATGAAGGCGCTGGCAGGGCAAATTCGTCAGGCCGGATACAAGCCCGGTCTTTGGCTGGCGCCGTTCGTTATGCACGAAGACTCAGAGGTCTTGCGCGCTCGGCCCGAGATGGCGCTGACGACGAGCGAGGGCGAGACCCTCTTCGTGGAGACCTGGCTGGGACGCTGCGCCGTGCTCGACTGCACCCACCCGGCTTCGGAAGCGTGGCTGCGCGAGCTCTTCCGCACGGTCGTGACGGACTGGGACTACGAATACCTGAAGTTGGACGCACTCTCGTATGCGGCCAGGCCAGCGAGCGAGGTACGCTACCACGGCGCGGGCACGACGGCCCCCGCTAACCTTCGCCGCGGGCTCGAGATCATTCGCGAAGCGGCCGGTCCCGAGACGTTCATCCTCGGGTGCACCTGCCACTTTGGTCCGGCGATCGGACTCGTCGACGCCATGCGCGTGGGGCCAGACGTGAAGGAGCTGTGGGCGGATGGCGCGAATCCCTCCGTGAAACACGCGATGCGGCTAACGCTGCAGCGCAACTGGATGCACAGCCGCTGGTGGGTGAACGACCCTGACTGTTTGCTTGTGCGCGACACGGATAGCGCTCTTAGTGCGGCCGAGACTCGGTTCCTCGCGACCGGCATCGCACTGAGCGGAGGCATGGTGGTGGCCAGTGACGACCTGCCGAAGCTGCCCGACGACCGCCGCGCGCTGGCGATGGCGCTCTTTCCGCCGCCTGGCATCGCCGCGCGTCCGATCGATGGAGGCGATGGGCCCGTGCCGCATACGTGGCGCGTGGACCTCGGCGAAGGCCGCTCGCTCATCGGCATCCTCAACTGGGAGGACACGCCGCGCTGGGCGGTGGTGAGCGAGCTGCTGCGCCCGGGAGAGATCGCCTTCGACGCGTGGGGGGGCGGCGTGCTGGGCAAGGGCGACGTGCTCCTCGGACCGCACGAAGGCGCGCTCTGGCAGGTGACCGGCCCGGGCGCCACGCCGCGGGTGGTGGGAGACACAGGCCACATCAACTACGCGCGCCTCTACCAACGCCCCGTCAGTGGCCGCATCCAGGTCCGCAACGACGACACCCGCGCCCGCACGATCGCCGTCGAGGCGCGGGGGCGGGTGACCGAGGTCGACCTCCCCCCCGGCATCGCGCGCTGGTTCGATTGACGGAAGTCCAAAGGTCTGGGTTCTCAGTCCAAAAAGCGCTATACGCCCCAGACGGATTACAGCGACGCCAGAAAGCTGGAGAGAATCGCCCGAAACTCGCCGGGGCGCTCGAGGTGGACCCAGTGTCCGCAGTCGAGAACGTGCCTTTCTACGCCCGGGGCGCGCTCGGCGAGCGCCTGGTAGTAGGCGCCCTGTGCCTGGCCGTCGATAAGGCAGCTCGGCTGCCTGGAGAGGGCCGCCATCGCCTGGTCGCCGAAGGCGGCCATCTCGTTTTCGGAATACTCGAAGAGTGGCGCCCAGAGCGCCTGGCCGACTTCCACGGGCGTCCGATCGCTGCCAGCGATGATCCGCTCCCGTGTCGCCTGCGGCATGAGCGGCGTCATCATCGAGCCCAGCATCTGGTTGCGGAACGGCATGTGCGACTCGGGCGAGCGTATGACCTGTTCCATCGAACGCAGTTGCTCCCCCAACGGCCGGAAATCAAGCGCCTGGTCCTCGATAACGACGGCCCGCGCGAACCCTGGGAAGCGCGCAGCGACGACCGCCGCGAGCATTCCCCCGAAACTGTGGCCGACGAGCACCGGCTGCGTCACCCCCGCTGCCTCGCAAACGGCCACCACATCGTTCGCGAGCGCTTCGGTCAGGTAGCAGAAATCGCGCGGCTGCCCAGACTTACCGTGTCCGCGCATGTCCGGCGCAAGACAGTGGTGTGCCCGCGCGAAGTCAACCATCGTCTCCGTCCACACCTCTGAGGAATCGCACCAGCCGTGGAGGAACACCAGGGCGGGGTCACCGCTACCGACATCTTCGTAGTGCAGCGTGACCGTGGGCCGGGTTACCAGTGGCATACGTCTTCTCCGCGGGGCCGCTCGCGACGGCATAGTAGCACGGGCCGTCGGCTGGGTTCGCCGCGCTGGAGAGCCGACCGGGGGATCGGTTTGCCTAGTTCGAAGTTCTGGGTCCTTGGTCCAAGAACTCCAAGAGCTGGGCGCCACCAGCGAACAACCATCGCATGATATGGTTCGCCCACCGGTCGGACGGCTGCATGTGCGCCTGTCTCCCGCTCGCCGGCAGGGGAGGATTGGCTCGTGAGGGAAAGCGACCAGGAACTCAACTCCCTTCGCCGGTTGATGGAAGTGAGCATCGAAAGTGCCGGACCGTTCATGCGAGAGTCGCTACAGATGCCGGAGCACTCGCTGCGTGTGGAGCAACTTCTGAAGTATTGGGATGGGATGCTCACGGCCGCGGTGGCGACCACTTCGGCGGCGGGCGAGCCCCGCGTGGCACCCACCGGAGTGGGCCTGTTACGCGGCAATTTCTTGGTGCCCACCGTCGCGGAAGCGGCCCGGACGAAGGCCGTAAGGGCACGGCCAGCCATCAGCATCTCGCGGTTCGACGAAGGCGAACTGGCGGTTATCGTGCACGGGAGCGTCAAGATAGTTGGCCCGGCTGACCCGCTTTTTGCAGACCTGACCGCGTTCCATCGCGAGATCCGGAATGGAGAGGATGTCACTCGCTGGAAGGGATCGGGCGTCTATCTCCTGGTCAAGCCTTCGATGCTCTACACGTTCGCGAGATACCCAGAACAGTTTCCAGGCTGAATGTCGTCTGACTCGTCGCCGTCCGCCCTGACCGCGCCAATCTGGTAACGCCGTTCTCTTTGGACCGAGAACTCAAGACTTGGACTTTGCCTCGTTCGCCCCTCCGTCGCGCCGCCGGTAGACTTCACTCTGATGAGCAATGCCCCCGCACGTCTCGAGTCCCGGACCAGCGTCGACGAGCTCCGGGCCATCGCCAAACGCGTCCGTGCGCACATCGTGCGCATGGTCGCGGCGGCCCAGAGCGGGCACCCCGGTGGGTCTCTGTCGGCGGTGGAGATGGGCGTAGCGCTCTTCTGGAACCACCTCCGATGCGATCCCGAGCGCCCGGACTGGCCCGAACGCGACCGCTTCATCCTCTCCAAGGGCCACGCCACGCCCTTCCTCTACGGCGTGCTGGCGGAGCGCGGCTACTTCAGCCCCGAGTTGCTGGCGAAGTTCCGCACGCTTGGCAGCCCGCTCCAGGGGCACCCGTCGATGGGCGCGGCGCCCGGGATCGAGATGTCGAGCGGGTCACTCGGCCAGGGGCTCTCGTTTGCGATCGGCCACGCACTCTCCGGGCGCATGGACGGCCGCGACTTCCGGTGCTGGGTGATGATGGGCGACGGCGAACTGAACGAGGGCCAGGTGTGGGAGGCGGCGATGGCGGTGCCGCACTTCGGCCTTGGCGACCGCATCATCGCGCTCATCGACCGCAATGGCATCCAGAACGACGGCTTCGCGGACAAGATCATGCGGACGCACCCGGCGGAGATGTGGCGCGGTTTCGGCTGGCATGTCATCGAATGTGACGGGCACGACATGGCAGCGGTGGACCAGGCGCTCGCGGAGGCCCAGCGGCCGCACGACCAGCCCCGCGCGGTGGTCGCCTACACGGTAAAGGGTCGCGGCGTGAGCTTCATGGAGAACAACCCTGGATTCCACGGCAAGGCGCCCACACCAGAGCAGCTCGAAACCGCCCTCGCCGAGATCGAACGAGGGCTCCTGTGAGCTCCGCCCCTCCCACCGCGGCGACGCGCGAGGCGTATCCCCACGCCCTCCTGCAACTGGTTGAGGACGGCATCGATGTCGTTGCGATCGACGCCGATCTGTCTGCATCGACGCTGGGCTACCAGTTTGGCGAGAAGCACCCCGATCGCTGGATGAGCGTGGGAGTGGCCGAGCAGAACATGGTCGGCATCGCGTGCGGGTTCGCGGCGACGGGCAAGACCGCCTTCATCGCGAGCTTCGCCTCCTTCCTCCCGGGCCGCTGTTTCGACCAGCTCCGCACGTCCGTGGCGCAACCCAAGGGCGGGATGAACGTGAAGTGCGTCGCTAGCCACGGCGGCATCACCGTGGGCGAAGACGGCGCTAGTGCCCAGGCAATCGAGGATCTCGCTCTCGCCACCTCCCTTATCCCCTTCGATGTGATCGTCCCCGCCGATTACGAGGAGGCCAGACAGGCGATTGTCGCAGTGGGGAAGACGACGCGCCCGGCATACGTCCGCACCGGGCGTCCGAAGGTGCCGGCCGTGAACCCGGACGGCTACCGCTTCGAGATCGGTCGTGCCGTGCAGCTCCGCGCCGGCACGGACGTGACGATCATCGCCTGCGGGATTCTCTTGGACGCTGCCGTGAAGGCAGCGGACGCACTCTCGAATGACGGAATCAGCGCGCGTGTCCTGAACATGTCCACGATCAAGCCGATCGACCGGGACGCCGTGCTCGCTGCTGCGCGCGAGACCGGCGCGATCGTCACTGCGGAGGAGCACCAGACGCATGGCGGCCTTGGCACCGCCGTCGCCCGCGTCCTCGCCGCCGAGCTCCCGGCGCCGATCGAGTTCGTGGGCGTCGACCGCTACGGCACGAGCGGCAAATGGGACGAGCTGCTGGGGTATTTCGAGCTGACACCCGAGCGGCTCATCGCAGCCGCCCGCGCGGTGATGGCGCGCAAGCCCTGAATCAAAACACGCTGCGTAGTTGCGGCCGCCCCTGGCCGCGGACGCGCCACAAATCGCGGGCATCGTTGTGGTAGCGGCAAGCGAAGCGTCGCCG
>JBKKBS010000075.1:0-4704 GCA_046713815.1 Tepidiformaceae bacterium | reverse complement strand
CGTTCGCGAACGGAGGGCCGCTTTGAACAGTCTGTTTTAGGGGGCCGGCCCTCTGGAAAAGGAGTCGCGCTCCACGGAATTCCTCTTTGCAGGTGAAAGGTGTCGATCACGTGCGTGCGAGGCATGTCACAGTACAATCCCCGCGATGCTCGTATCTTCGGTGCACGGACACGCAGCACCGATTGCTGGCAAGGGGGGGGTTCTAGCCAGTGGCGGCGATCGAATCTGACGCAACCGGTCCGGACGAGCGCATCGCGCGGCTCGAGGCGGAGCTGTCCCGTCTGCGCCGGAGAGACGCATACGCCGACGCTACTCTCACAACGATGATGGGGCGCGACGACGCGCTCGACGGGATGCTTGGGCTGCTCATCTGGCAGATGAGCCGTAGGTTGGACCCGATTCAGGATCAAGGGCGACGGCTCCGGTTCGGACTATATCTCATCGAAAACGGCCAGCTCGTAAGCCGAGCTGTCGGCATCAACGACCCGGCGCTGGTTTCCGGCACGGTATGTGTGGCCGACGCGATGGGGGAGGCAGCGGTCCAAAACCGGTCGATCGTCGGCAGCTTCGGCGGGGTCCCGATCGACGCCACGAGCCTGGCAGGTGTGGCATGCCTTGAGCGACGGACGGTCGTGGTGCAGGACCTCGACGCTCCAGAGGCGGCCAACTATGTCACCAGCCTCGGTGTGTCCGCGGCGCTGTTCTCCCTTATCGCCCAACGCGTGCGGTCCACGGTCGCGGCCCCCGTGCTTTTGGGCGATGAGGCCATTGGCGCGCTCTTGTCGTCACGGACGTTCGTCCAGCCGTACACCCGCGAGGAGATCGCGCTAGTCGAGCGGACGGCGGAGCAGATTGGCCTTGCGATCGGCAGCGCGCGCATGGCCGAACAGCTGGAGCAGCGCAACCGCGAGCTGGCAGACTCACTCGACCGCCAAACAGCGACCGCCGAGGTACTCGCCACCATCGCCAGCGCATCCACGGATCTCGATTCGGTGCTCAACGGTCTCGTCGCGAGGGCGGCGACGTTACTCAAGGCGGACTCAGGCGGCATTACAATCTCGGACGGAGAGGATCACGCTCGCCAGTTTCTGTTGATCGCACCGCCGCAACTGGATACGCCTATCGGTCGCTTCGTCCCAAGCGCCGGTAACCTGGAACTGCGCCGTCCCCTCCAGCGGGCGGTACGGGAACGGGCCACCGTCCACTTCGCAGGCAGCATGGAGGAGTACCTTGCAGAGTACCCAGACGCTCCCCAGGGTACCGCTCCTGGCCCTCGCGCGATGCTCGTGGTGCCGCTGCTGCGCGACGGTAGTGGCCTGGACGGCATCTGGCTGAAGCGAGACACGGATGCGCCGTTCGCTGCGGGGGACATCGCGACCCTTCAGACGTTTGCCGACCAGGCGGTGATCGCCATTGAAAACGCGCGGCTGTTCGACGAGCTGGAAGAGCGCAACGCAGAGGTCACGGAGGCGTTGCGGCGCGAGGAGGCGACGGGCGAGATCCTCGCCCAGATCAGCCGTTCGCCCGAGGAGCTCGACACCACGCTCCAGGCGATCACTGAGTCGGCCACGCGCCTCACCGCGACTAGCGCCGTGCTCTTCCTCGTGGACAGTGACGAGTCTGTGTGTAGAGGCGAGTCGTTCGCGCCCGGCGAGCGCAACATAAGCCCCGCGCTTGGTCTCCGGAGGCCGATCGAAGGGACCCTCCGCGAGGTAATCAGTAAGGGCAAACCGTTTTTGCTCAATGAAGCGGATCTGGCCGCCGATCCGCGCCGTTCCGTGGAGTACGGAAAGTTGGGCATCCGCGCTGTGGGCCTCGTGCCCATCATACTTGGCGAGACCGCGCTTGGGTTGCTTGGCATCGCGAACTCGACGGGAGCGCCCATCACGCCTGAGATGATAGCGCTGCTCCAGTCGTTCGCGGGCCAGGCGGCGATCGCGATCGAGAACGCCCGCCTCATCACCGAGTTGCGCGACCGTAACCGGGAAGTCTCCGAGGCGTTGGAGCTGCAGACGGTGATGGCGGAGGTGCTGGAGATCGTCGCGGGCGCACCGTCCGACCTCGACGCCACGCTGCCCCAGATCGCGGCAGCGGCGATGCGGCTCTGCGAGGCGGACGGCGCATCCGCCCATTACGTCAGCGATGGAATGGTCCACTCATGGAGTCCCTACCACGGAAGTCTTGCCCGTTCGCAGGAGCAGATGCAGGAGATGTGGACGACCGGGATGCGTGGCTTCCTCAGCGCCGTGCTGGAGGACAACCGCCCGCACGAAGTCGTGGGTGCCATCGACGACTGGGAGGCCGAGTACCCGGGGGCGGCTGCGATACACCGAGCCCAGGGCTTCACCGAGATGGCCGCGCTGACCGTGCCCATTCCCGGCAGGGGCGGGCCGGTGGGCGGCATCATCGTTCGTCGCGACCACGCGACGGCGTTCTCGCCACGCCACACCGACGTCCTCCGGACGTTGGCCGACCAGGCCGTGATCGCGATCGAGAACGCGCGCCTGTTCAACGAGCTGCAGGAGCGAAACCGGGACGTGACCGAGGCGCTCGATCGGCAGACCGGGATGGCCGACGTGCTGCGCGTCATCAGCCGCTCCCCCACGGACGTCGCTACCGCCCTTGAAGAGCTTTGCCGGACGGCCGCCACGCTGTTGCGCGGTACTGGTGCGTCGCTTCAGGTGGTGGACGGGTCTGGCGTCCGAATGGCGGCGCAGCACTTCACATCGCCGGTGGCTCCGGGTCGGGTGCGGCTGCCGCTCGGGACCGTGGTGCCGCTCAACGGAGATAGCATGGGCGGTCGCGTCATTACTGAAGGCCGCACCCTGAGTTACACCGGTACCTCGGAAGGTATGCGCCGCGAGTTTCCGTTGACGCACACCAACATGACCATTGAGGACGACGCGCTGCTGTCTTTGGTGCGCGTCCCGCTGCTCCGCGATGGGCGCGTGCTGGGTGCCCTCGGGGTGAACCGTTCCGACAGCACAGAGCCGTTCAGCGACGCGCAAATCGCCCTCCTCGAATCGTTCGCGGACCAGGCGGTCATCGCGATTGAGAATGCGCGATTGTTCAACGAACTGCAGGAGCGCAACGCGGAGGTCACCAGCGCGCTCGAACGCGAGACGGCGATGGGCGATGTGCTCCAGGCGATCGGCAGCTCGCCGACGGACCTCGCGCCGGTTCTCGATACACTGGCCGAGACTGCACAGCGGCTGCTGAAGGCGCGCAATGCGGTGGTCTGGCAGGAGCGGGACGGCGTGCTTGTCCCGGCCGCCCAGGTGGGCGAGCTCCAATTCAAGGGCGAGTCGATACCGCTCGACCGCCGATCGGCGGCGGGCCGCGCCTACCTCGACCGCGAGACCGTACAGCTCGACCAGGCCCTCTTCGAACGGGACGAGGAGACACGGGCGAGCTTCGCCGCCTCCGCCGCGGCGATGTCCGGGGACGCCCCCGTGCGTCTGCTCGCCACGCCGCTAATGCGCGAAGGGCAGGCCATCGGCACCCTTCTTGCCGTCCGTGAATCCTCGGCCCATGTGACCGACTTCACGTCATCGGACCGGAATCTCATCGAATCCTTCGCCGCCCAGGCGGTGATCGCGATCGAGAACGCGCGGCTATTCAACGAATTGCAGGAGCGCAACGCAGAGGTCACGGAGGCGTTGGACCAGCAGACGGCGATGGCCGAGGTCTTGAGCATCATCGCCGGCTCTGCGACCGACGCGCAGCCAGTGCTCCAGGCCGTGTGCGAGCGCGCGGCGCGGCTTTGCGACGTTCCTCAATCCCGGCTGGAGTTGATACAGGGCGACGACGTGGTCGTTGTGGCAGCCGTCGGCGCGGAGACGCGTGCGGTCGGTACCCGGCGGGCAGTTGTCGAACTCTCTGGCGTTACCGGGGAGGTCCTACACGACAAGTCGGCGGCCCATTTCTTCGGGAGCAGCGCGGACTATGTCGCCCGGTACCCGGGGGCGAGCCTGTCTCCCGCTCAGGCAGGCGACGCGTTTACGGTGCTTGTGTTGCCACTCCTGCGGGATGGGGAGGTGCTCGGCTTCCTCGGAGTGAACCGCCCCGGCGCGGATCCGTTCATCGCCAAGCAGACCATGGTCATGCAGACGTTCGCGGACCAGGCGGTGATCGCGATCGAGAACGCGCGCCTGTTCAACGAGTTGCAAGAGCGCAACCGGGATGTCACTGAGGCGCTGGAGCAGCAGACGGCCATGGCCGAAGTGTTGGCGATCATTAGCAGCTCGCCAGCCGACCTGCAACGGGTATTGGACGCGTTGGTTGAACGGGCGGCGCGGCTCACTCACACCGGGGGCGCGGCCATCACTCTTCTGAAGGGCGACGAGGGACACCTGGTGGCGGCCTGGGCGAATGGGAGGAAAACGAGGGCCGTCGCTTTGGCGGCGCCGATTGTGTTCCGCGATGTACTCCACCCGAAGAACATCTCCTCCGTGGCCTATCTCGAACAGCGCTCAATCTCCGTTTCGGGCGGGCCCGAGGCTATCGCAGCCGCATACCCGGGGGATCCGGAGGTGCAGGCGCAGACCGTGCCCTACGGTTCAGTCGTGGCCGTCCCACTTATCCGTAGTGGTGAGGCGGTGGGAAGCTTCTGGCTCACGAAGCCGTCACCAGAGCCGTACACCGATAAGCAGGTCGCACTGCTCGAGAGTTTCGCCCGGCAGGCGGTCATCGCGATCGAGAACG
>JBKKBS010000074.1:0-3646 GCA_046713815.1 Tepidiformaceae bacterium | reverse complement strand
GATCCGGCGCGCGCCGAAGACCTGGTCGTGACCTTCCCGCACGACTCCGGGCGTTTCGAAATCCGGATCGAGGCGACGGACACGGCCGGCCCGTTCGTGCTCCAGTACAAGCATCAGTGACGCGCGCATAAGCGCGCCTGCGATGGTCCCACAGCCTCTTCGCCTGGCCCCGCGATTCCGCGGTCTCAAGCCGGAGATGATGCTTCCGTGCCCGGGTGCACCGTCTGAATGGCCAGACTGTCCGCTTGCTTACGTGCGCGTCGCCCACTTCGCTTAGTCCACGTCCGAATGTCTCGCACGCCGCGGCGCTTTGGGTGCCATCGTGGCCAGTCGCAGTCGGTGTCACATGTGAGGCTCGTTTCTCGAAGCAGGGATCACCGATAAAGGTGGCGATGCCGAAACACGCCGGGATCGCTTAGATCGGGACGTGTTGAGGCGTGTCAGGCGCGGATGCCAATATCGCGTTTCACCGTGGCAGTGTGAGGCAGGTTACAGTCGGCCACGCGGCTCAAGAGCACACTCACGACTCGATCGACGGATCGCTTGCGGGAGGTTGGTCGTGCGACTTGCACCGTTCTTGATATTCGTCATCCTCGGGACACTCGCTTCGTTGCGCACGGAAAGCGTGGTCGCCGCCCCGCCCGTCACTCAGCGTGGGGAAGGGTTCGGCCCGTGGCACCCGCTGGAGGTTCTCGCGGCGCCGGGCCTGCCTCCAGCGCGGCTATCTGCCCCGCAGCTGCCACCCGCCACGTCAGACATTGTGATCACTTTCATCGATGTTCCTGTCGGCATGCGTCCCGCCATCGAACACGCAGCAGCCATCTGGGAAGCGCAGATCACCTCGCCCGTAAAAATCCGCGGGACGGTCTCCTGGGTGACAGTCGAGGGCGCCTTCCTCGCCCGTACGCGCGCCGCGCATCACCTCCAGGACCCGGTCGAAGATCCTAAACTCGCACTCCCGGGAGTCCTCTACCCGGCTGCTCTCGCCCACACCATTCGTGGGTTCCGCAGCAACGAAGGAGCCGATTTCGAAATCGAGTTGAACGCGCTCGTCAGCGATTGGTACGGGGGCCAGGACGGCCAACCACCGGCCAACCAGTACGACCTCGTGACGGTGGCGCTCCACGAGATGGCCCACGGTCTAGGAGTAGACTCTGGCATTGGCCTGATCAACGGCGTCCCCGTCTTATCTCCGACGGCGTTCGACACACTGCTCACCGTGCGAGACGGATCCAAGCTCCATACGCGGCCACGGCCGGCGCTCCTTGCACTCCTCACGGGCGACGAGATTCTCGTCGGCGGCCCGAGCGTGATCATTGCCGCGGGCGGCACGGCGCCGCGCGTGCATGCGCCCCCGCGTTGGGAGGCCGGATCGAGCATCGGCCACTTCCACGCGTTTCACAGCGGCACCGACGACGACGCGCTGATGGTGGCAGCGCTGTTTCCTGGCTGGGCGTTCCACGACCCCGGCCCCATGCTCCTTGCCACCCTAAAAGACGTTGGCTGGACGATCTCACGGCTCGGACAGGGCACGAGACTGCGGGTCGTGACGGCAATGCCCTCCTTCGTTGAAGATGACATGGCGTTATTTCCGATTCGGGTCGAGGTCCAGGACCCGGTGGGGGTGTTCGTGCTTTCGTCGCCCGGCGTCTCCGTCGATCTCGAGGCCTTCGGCGAAAGCACATCCAGCGAGGGCCTCTGGGACTGCCTCGGCTCGCGGCGGCACGCCACGGCTGGAGGAAAGGCAACGTTCGAACGGTGCATCTTCGATGACACCGGCTATGCGGCCATCTTCGCCTTCGCCGACGGTCTGATGCCGGGGAGCACGCACCAGTTCCGCATCGCGGACATCACGACGGCGCGGGCTCCGGCGGTTGCGCGTAGCCCCTGACGGCCGGCGCGCTGGCAATCCGCCGCGGGATGCGCTTCAATGCCACGGCAACCAGGAGGAATCGCTAATGTCAGACGTCTTGTTCGAAAAGCGCCCCGACGGGGTGGGGCTCATTACCCTTAATCGCCCCGAGAGCCTCAACGCCATGGGCGGCGAACTCATCTCGCTGCTCGCCCACTACCTTACGGAATGCGAGAAGGACCAGGATGTGCGCTGCGTTGCGCTCACCGGCGCAGGCCGCGGCTTCTGCGCCGGCGGCGACGTGAAGGGCATGCAGTCCCGCAACTCCGCCCCGGCGGGCGGCGCCAACGGTGGCCAGCCCGACGTTGTCTCCAGTCTCGAACGAGGCGTGCGCGAGCTGCGTGGGAGCCAGGACGCAACCGCCCTCAAGCTCCACACGATGGGCAAGCCCACGGTCGCGCTCGTGAATGGCGCGGCCGCGGGCGCGGGACTCAGCCTCGCCCTCTCCTGCGATATCCGCATCGCCTCCGAGAACGCGAAGTTCCTCACTGCCTTCAAGGGCGTCGGCCTGAGCGGCGACTTCGGCTCGAGCTACTTCCTCCCCCGCCTCGTGGGGATGGCTAAGGCGCGCGAACTCTTTTTCACCAACGAAGTGATCAGCGCCCCCCGTGCGCTCGAACTGGGGATGGTGAACCAGGTGCTGACGCAGGATCGCTTCATGGAAGACGGCCTCGCCTTCTGCGCGAAGATCGCGTCCGGCCCGACCGCCACCTACGCACGCATGAAGCACAACATCAACCTCGCCGAAACATCGACGCTCAAGGAGCTGCTCGACAACGAAGCGCAGAACATGCGCATGAGCGGCATGAGCATCGACAGCCGCGAAGCCGTACGCGCCTTCGTTGAAAAGCGCGAACCGAACTTCGTGGGGCTGTAAACCGCCAAGAACGCCAAGAGTTCTGGAGGGAATCCTGAATGGATGTCATTTCCGCGGATGAGATCGCCCTCGATCAGCCGGGCGTTTACGACTGGGCGACGATCGTCGCCGACCTCAACGATCTCCTTCGGCTGAGGACGACGCCCATCGGCATGAAGATGTTCGCCACCGTCGCGGAGATGGAGGCGGTCCCGCGCATCCGCCGCCCGCAGGTGATCCACACGACCGACCAGGTGGTCGCCCAGGCGGCTCGGCTCGGCTGGACCGTCGGGATTACGATGGACGACCTTGTGGGCGCACAGTGCGGGGCGGTGATCGGGCTCTCGCCGCGCGATGACCAGTGGCTCAGCGGCGACCGCATGGCCGGGGTCTGGTTCGAAACGCTCGAAGACTCGTCCGCGCATCAGCACGCCATGGACCTCGTTCAATTCGGGAAATACCAGGCGATGGCTGTGTCGCCACTCACCTCCGGCCGCCTCAATCCGCCGGACGTGTGCCTCATCTACGCCACGCCTGGTCAGATGATCATCCTCATCAACGGGCTACAATGGAGTGGTTTCAAGAAGTTCGATTGGAGCGTCGTGGGTGAATCCGCCTGCGCGGACTCGTGGGGGCGTGCGCTCGCCACCGGCGAACCAAGCCTCGCCATCCCCTGCTACGCCGAGCGCCGCTACGGTGGCGTGCTCGACGACGAGTTGTTGATGGCCATCCCGCCGAAGTACCTGCCAAAGGCGATCGCGGGGATGAAGCGCCTCAGCGGCAACGGGCTGCGCTACCCAATCCCCCAATACGGCATCCAGTCCGATGTCCGCGCGGGCCTCTCGAAGAGCTACGGGTAGTCAGTCCCAGAGCACCTC
>JBKKBS010000073.1:0-7674 GCA_046713815.1 Tepidiformaceae bacterium | reverse complement strand
ACGGGTATCAGGTTCACATGCCGCGCCCCCGCCTCTACGAAGGGCGCGATGAACTCAGCGACCTCCGCTGCAGTGCCGTAGGGCGTGTACCGTTCGAAGCGCTCGAAGGGCAACTTGTAAGTGCCCTGCATCCCGCGCGCGACCCGCGCCCGCGCGTCTTCCTTCGAATCAGCCACGGTTGTCCAGAACTGCATGCCGACCTCAACATCGTCGAGGGAGCGTCCTTCGCTCTCGGCGGCGCCGCGGATCACTTCCTGTGCCTGACGGAACCGGTCCACCGACTGCCAGATACCCGTGTACCCGTCGCCCCAACGGCCCGCGCGCACGAGCGCTGCGTCGCTCCGTCCGCCCACATGGATCGGGACCGGCCGCGTGGGCTTCGGGTATACCGTCACATCCTCGATCTGGAAGTGTTTGCCCTTGAACGTGACGTTGTCCTCGGTCCAGAGGCGCTTGATAATTTGCATCGCCTCGTTCGCCCGTGCGCCGCGCGTTTTCGGGTCCACGCCCGAGCTCCAGAACTCGTGCGGGTCTTCGCCGCCGACGCCGATGCCGAGCACGAACCGTCCGTTGCTGAGCTGGTCCAATTGCGCCACCTGAAGCGCCACGGGTACGGGGTGCCGCAGCGGCAGCAGGTAAACCGCCGTCTTCAGTTCGATCCGTTCCGTGACCGCCGCGATGGCCGTGAGCGTGATGAGGCCGTCGTTTCCGTAGCCATGGAACGTGACGTGGTCACCGGCCACGAGGCCATCGAGTCCGAGCGCCTCCGCCCTGCGCGCGGCGTCGAGCACCATCCCGCTCGTCGCCCCCAGGCGCGTGTCCCACGCGCGGATCATCGAGTAGACCTTCGGAGCTTCCATGCGGGGATTGTCGATTGCCGATTGCCGATTGTCGATTGGTCGTCATGTCGCGAAGCGGGAGTGAATCAAGCACCAACAGCCAACCGCCAACCACCCCCCGGGTGGCGCTGTTAACACTCCATTCGCATACTGAGCAATCACCCTCCCCCGGAGCGCACGCATGTCTCACGGTCCCGGACGCCCGCCAATGGTCTTCGATCGCGCCTTCCTCACGGATGTGGAAGGTATCACCGAACTCGTATTCGTCCGCCACGGCGAGCAGCTCGTCCGCGACTGGCGAGGCGGGCCCGTCGGCGACATCATCGACCCGCCGCTCTCCGAACGCGGTGAAGCGCAGGCTCGGCTCGTCGGCGAACGCATGTCGACGGACAAGATAGACGTTGTTTTTGCGAGCCCGCTTAAGCGCGCCTACGACACCGGCGTGCAGATTGCGAAGCACCACCGCCTTGAACCCCAGGTCATCAACGATCTGCGCGAAGTTGAAGTTTTCCGCGACATCCCACCCGACAAGTCGGCACCGGAGTTCATCGGCGCCGACCTCCTTCTCGGCATCCGCGAGCGCATGCTCCGCGAGAAAAAGTGGGACGTATACCCGTATTCGGAGTCGAGCTTCGAGTTCCACCGCCGAACGGTGAACGCGATCGAGGGGATCATCGCCACGAACGAGGGCAAGCGCGTCGTGATCGCCTGCCACGGCGGCGTGATCAACGCCTACATCGGTCACATCATCGGTTCGCCCTACGACATGTTCTTCCGTCCCGCGCACACGTCCGTGAGCGTTGTCGCCGCCGGTGAGGGCGTACGCGCTCTCCACTCGCTCAACGACACGCACCACCTGCGCACGTCGGAGGGTGACTTCCTCTCGCACTGACTGTGCAGCCAAAGACGCGGTGTGAGTGTGTTCTCGTCGATGCTAAACGAGTCCGGGAAATGAGTCGGCTAGCCAATGCGCTGGTCCGCTGGGACCAATGGTTCTATCGGCTAGGGATCCAGCTTGGGCAGGGGGAGGTCGTTAGACGAGACGCACCTGCGTGGTTAATTGGTCGGATCGGGGTGCGGGGGCGCCTACTCCTGACCGATTCAGCCCTGTACTTCAAGTCCTCCTCGTCGGTCATCGTGCGAAATCCTCAGATCGAACTCCGGCTAATGCTTACTGACATCCAACAGGCCTCAGTTCGAGACCACATCGAATGGAGGGCGGCGCTCCCGGGCCTTGCCAGCTTCGAAGTAAAGTCTGGTGTAGAGAGCTATATGTTTCAGACGGCTCATAGCGATGGTTGGGTAGCCGCAATCTCGATCGAGCAATCGTGAGCGCATGAAGCCATTCGTCAAGGCAGCATGTCCGGCCAGCCTATTCCCAGGCCCCCCGCGCCGCCTTGACCCTGCTACTCCGCCTCTCCAAGCGAGAAGTTCTCGACCAGTTGATCCAGCGCGAGCGCGAGCGGCGGACGCAGCGCCGTGCCCGCGAACGAATCCGCAAGCATGCGTGCGACGGAGCTCGTGCGTCGATAGTTGCGGCCGCCGCCGAGAGCGAACAGCTCCGCGCACAACTTCGTTGCTTCCTGGGTCACATAGGTCTTCGTGCGCAAGACGCGGGATGCGTAAGCCGGGTTTGGCCCTGGCCGGAACGCCTCCGCCGTCTCAAGCAGATATGCGCGCATCGCCTCGTACTTCATCGTGGCGTCGGCGAGGCGCAGGCGCAGCGCAGGCGACTGGGGAGTTGGGGTGCCCGTTGCCTGAAGGATCGCCCTGGCGCAGCCGAGCGGGATGGCCGCGAACAGGCAGAACCAGTATTGCAACGGCTGCACCACGTTGAGGAAGTCCGGGAAGCCCATGATCTCTCTCGTCATCACATCCGTGTAGCGCACGGTGTGGCTTTCCGTCGGTCGCATCCCGAAACCATCCCAGTCGTCGAGGATGTCCACTCCGGACGCGTCCACCGGCACGTAGAAGAACTCGACGATGCCCGCGCCGGGAAGATCCTCCCGCGTCACCTTCGCGGACGAGAAGAACGTCGACGCGTACTTGCCCGATGACGCGAGGATCTTCTCCCCCGTGATTCGAAAGACGTCGTCCGCACCCTTCGTCGCGAACGTTTGCGTCGCGGCGAGCGAACCCCCGGCCCCCTTCTCCGAGTTGCACGCCGCGTAGATCAGTCCCTCGCGATACTCCGCCGCGACGCGATCCACCTGCTCCGTCCACGCTGCACGATGCGCGTCGGGTGCAATCTCGGGGCCAAGGGCGCAGATCCCGGCAAGCCCTAGCGGCATGCTCGCCATCAACGCCACCGAGGGCGAGGCGCTTGCGAGCGCCTCCACCGCCCGCACCGCGTCCGGGAGACGCCAATCGCTGCCTCCCAACCCGGCGGGAAACGGCGCCGCGATTATCCCGGCGTCGTAGAGGGCCGCGACACTGGCGGCAGGGTACGTCTCCGGGTCCGCTTGTTCGCGTTCGGCAATGGCGGGCAGCAGGTCTCCGATATGGGCGCGGCTGGCGGTGGTCATGTGCGTCTCCGTTGCTTCAGGTCGGCAATAGCATACGCAGGGGCGCAACTCCTTTCCCGCGATGTACGCCGCGCCCCGCTCCAGCGCCGGACGCTTGTTCCGCCAGCCACGTTGCCCGGATACACTTCGCCCACATCTTTCGATCCAGGAGCTTCCCATGCCCGTCGCTGACTTCTCCCTCGCCGGCAAGGTCGCCATCGTCACAGGTGGCAGCCGCGGTATCGGCAAGTCGATCGCGGTCGCCCTCGCCGAAGCCGGCGCGGACGTGTGCGTCGCCGCCCGTAAGCCGGAGGCCCTCGAAGCGGCCGTCGCCGAGATAAACGCGACCGGTCGCAAAGCCATAGCCGTGCCCACCAACGTCCGTGAAGTGGACGGCCTACAGCGGCTGGTCGATGAAACGAAGAAGCAGCTCGGCCGCGTCGACATCCTTGTCAACAACGCCGGCACCAACCCCGTCTTCGGGCCTGTCCAAGAAATCGACGAGCGCGCGTGGGATGGGATCATGAACACCAACGTGCGGGCGGTCTTCTATCTTTCGAAAATGGCGCGCGAGGCGATGCTGGAGCACGGCGATGGCGGAGCGATCATCAACGTCAGCTCGATCGGCGGCATCCAGGCGTCAGACGTGATCGGAGGGTACTCCGTCTCGAAGGCCGCGCTGATCATGCTCACGCAGGTCTGCGCCAAGACGTGGGGCAAGGACGGCATCCGCGTGAACTGCATCGCCCCCGGCCTGATCAAGACCGACTTCTCCAGGGCGCTCTGGGAGAACGAGAGCATCCTCAGCGGCTCGGTGCAGACCGCCGCACTCGGCCGGATTGGCCTCCCGGACGAAATGGCGGGCGCGGTCGTCTACTTCGCCAGCCCCGCTTCGTCGTTCACCACGGGCCAAACCCTCGTCCTCGACGGGGGCCGACATCTATGAAAAGCGATCGCTTCTCTTCCCGCCTTGAAAATGGTCCCACGCGCTGCGCAAAAGATTGCGTGTCGGGCGAATGTCTCCCCCTCTCCACCGCAGTGGAGAGGGGGTCGGGGGGTGAGGGCCGTGCCTGACATGCTTGTGCGCCTGTACGCAATGGAGCCCGATCCGGGCACAACCGGGCGCCTCGCGGCTGCGGGAATCATCTGCCGCCGCGCGGAATCGTACGAGCGCGAGGCCGTCACCGAGTTCGTCCGCGACCGTTGGCCGAAATGGACGGACGAGACCGCGGCCGCATTTGCCCACGCCCCGCCCACGCTCTACCTCGCCCACCGCGGAGGATCGGTGCTCGGCTTCGCAGCTTACAACGTCACCCGCCCGGACTATTTCGGCCCTACGGGCGTAGACGAGCTCGAACGCGACGCGGGAGTTGGGCGCGCGCTTCTGCGGCTTTGCCTTGATGCGCTTGCGGCCGAAGGCTACGCGTACGCGATCATCGGCGGCGTCCACGGGCGCGAAGCATTTTACGAGGACGCATGCGGCGCGACTGTCATCCCCGGGAGCGACCCCGGCATCTACGGAGGGATGGTCCGTGTCAAAGCGACTTAACAGCGTCCCCCGCGTTGTCGTGCGACGGCCCGCCCGATTCATTCTGCGGCTGGTGCGCCTGTCGGTGCTAGTGTCGGCGCTGACTCTCATCGTCATCGCCCTCGATGCGATTCTCCTCCCGGACGATAAACCCGGCGGTTCGTAGAGCAACCTGGCGCTTCTCATGCGAATCCCCGTCAGTGGCGGGAACGGCGACGGTCGGTGAGCAGGATATCAGCAACAAGAAAGAATCCGGTGGCTGCCGCGAGCATGAACAGGACGATGGCAAGCCCCGGGTAGCCAAAAATCTCAAAGTCTGTTTGGACAGTCGTCAGCAGTGCCGCGCCCACGATCAGGGCGGCCACAATCAGGCCAACCGTGATGCGGTTGGCAATCTTCTGCATGCCGGACATCATTTTCTCTTCGTCGAAGGCCTTCAACCTGATTTCGAATCCACCGCTGCCCACCTGGTCGGCGAACGAGTTCAGGCGTCCGGGCAGGCGCTGGAGGAAGTCGGTAGCGTCGAGTGCCGCGCCAACCAGACTTCCACCGGAGATGCTCCGCCGCAGGTGCCCCCGCATGAGCTCGCCCGTGTGCTCTTTCACGACCGCTACCGGGTCGAGATTCGGCGCCAGCGTGGCAGTCGCTTCATCGAGGTTGAGCAGCGTCTTACCCAGCATGGTGATCTCGGGCGCGGGCCGCAGCCCGTGCTCGCCCGCTGCTCGCGTCATCTCCATCACCATCCGCCCGAGGTTAAGTTCCGTGAGCGACGAGTCGCGGTGCGGGAGCACCAGTTCAGCCATCGCTCGTTCGAATCCGTCCGCGTTGAAGTCGTCCAGCCGCTCACCCATGGCCACCACGATGTCAGCCACCGCCTCGGTTTTCCCGTCGCCGATGGCGAGGAGGAGTTGGAGGAACTGCTGTTGTGTGTGCGGGGCCAGGTACGCGGCCATGCCCAGGTCGATCAGCCCCAGGCGCCCGTCATCCGTCACGAGCAGGTTGCCCGGGTGGGGGTCGGCGCTGAAGAACCCATGCACGAGGATCTGGTCCAGGTAACCCTTGATGAGCTGCGTGGCCACTTCCTCGCCGTCGAACTCCAACCGGAAGAGGGGCGGGAGGGCGCGCACGGTGCGGCCCTTGATGTACTCCATGGTCAGCACGCGCGAGCTGGAGTAGCTCTCGATCGGCTCCGGCACGATCAGCAGGGGATATTCGCTCAGGTCGACCCGCGTGCGCTTCAGGTTGCGCAATTCGCGGCGGAAGTCGAGCTCCCGGACCATTGTGACCTTGAACTCCCGGAACATCTCGGCGACGGCGAACTTGCGTCCCAGCTCGCTGTGGTTGGCGACAAGGTCAACCATGCCTTCGAGCACTTCCAGGTCGTCCAGCACGCGTTCTCGCACCCCCGGGCGCTGGACTTTTACCACCACCTCGCGGTCGTCCCGCAATGTCGCGCGGTGGACCTGCGCGAGAGACGCGGAGCCCAAGGGGTTGGAATCGAAGCTCCCAAACCCCTTGGAAATGCGGACGCCCAGCTCCTCCTCGACAACCCGCTCGATGTCCGCAAAGGGGATTGGTGCGACGTTGTCCTGGAGCCGCGCCAGGGCTTCGATGTAGGGGGGAGACAGCAGGTCGGAGCGGGTGGAGAGCAGTTGGCCGAGCTTGATGAAGGCTGGCCCCATCGCTTCGAGGTCACGCGCCAGCCGCTCGGGCTTATCGCCCGCGTCAACGGTGTCGTCCATCTCCTCGCGGAGCGCCGCCTCGTTAACGTCCATGAGCTGCACGATGTCGCCGCGACCATACTTCCAGAGAAGCCGGGCAATCTCAAGGCGCCGCTTTAGATGCTTTCCAGGCAGTGGCAATCGATGACTCTCCGGGCTAGGTGCAGGCGCTAATGAGGAGGACCGGCAGCACGACGATGCCGGCGACGACGCCTAGGACGAATACGCCAACTTTTCCCATGTGCGCACCGTACGCTCCACGTCATTGCAGCAACGTAGACGCTTGGCCTTGTTGGTTGCGATGCACTCCGTCTGTGCGCGGAATTTGACATCGAGGCGCGCGCAACCAATGCGCGGCGATCGTGGAGTGGCGCCGGGCGCGCTTGTTCGGACGCGGCGCCACTCCATGTGCGGAGGCGGACCCGGAAGCCGGGCATTCGCTCGTGCTTAGCACGTATAGTTCCTCGTATCGAGGCTTTTTGGGGTGCAGCATGATTAAGCTGGTGTTCTGCCTGCGGCGGCGGCCGGAGATGTCGCGCGAAGAGTTCCAGGCCTATTGGTACGAGAAGCACGCGCCGCTCGTGAAACGCCACGCCGAGACACTTGGCATCCGCCGCTACATCCAGGTCCACAGCCTCCCGCGTGAAGCCCAATCCGGCATGCAAGCGAGCCGCGGTGGTCCGGAAGAGTACGACGGTGTGGCCGAACTCTGGTTCGACAGCCTGGAGTCGCTGGCGGCCGCGCGGTCGAATGCAACCGATGCGGCGGGACGGGAGTTGCTCGAAGACGAGCGAACGTTCATCGACCTCGCGAACTCGCCACTCTGGTGGGCAGAGGAGAAGCCGGTCGTCGGGTGATCATGGATCACCGATTTCGGACGCATGGCTCACAACAGGACATCAATCAGCCAACCCCTCCCACGGCCGCGCGCGATACGCCCTGCCGCGGCAGGGTCGCAGCGACTGAAGCGGGCGTCTCGCGGACAATCGACGCGTGACCCGCATCGATGACATCGTCGCCGCCAACGAACGCTTCGCCGCGTCCTTTGTGCCGCGCCCCAAGCCCGACCCGACGGTGGCGCT
>JBKKBS010000072.1:0-2763 GCA_046713815.1 Tepidiformaceae bacterium | reverse complement strand
TCCGCGTGAGGCTTCGACCGCTCACAATGTTCGTGTGCGAAAGATCTCCCGGCGCGCGCTCGTTGGTGGCGCGGCGGCCACGGTCCTTGCTGGAGCTGGTTCGGGGTTGGCAGTCATCTCGCGCGGGAGCGGCGATGGTTCCGCCGCCCGGCCCGTAACGTCTGCATCGCCGCCGGCCACGAGCACCTTGGCCACCGCCACCGCCACACCGATGCGGCCGCGCGGCGGGATCGCGCGTGTCCACTCGCCCGCATCCTTCAAGCTCGACACCTTCGACGCACTTCAAAGCAGCGAACCGTCCGTGCTCGAAGTTCTCGGCCGCACCCACGCGCGCCTGGTTGATTGGCTGGACCCCGCCACAGGCGCCGTCGGCTCCGCCCTCGCCTCCGCCTGGGAGCAGCCCGAGGCTGACCGGCTGGTTCTGCGGCTTGACCCCGCCGCCCGCTGGCAACCCGGTCACCCGCGCGCCGGGGAGCAAGTGCAGGCCGGGCAGGTGCGCGCCTTCCTCCAGCGGGCGGTCGACCTGGCGCGCGCGGGCCGCATGCCCGCCGCGCAGCGTCCGCAGGACTGGGCACGCATCCGCAATGTCAGCGCTCCGGGCGGCATCGTGACGATTGAGACCGATGGGCCCGAGCCCTTCCTCCTGCACACGCTTGCGTCCCGCTTCGCGCTCGTACAGGCGCCAGAGGCGGTGAAGGCGTTCGAGTCTACCTGGCCCGAGCTGCGCCCGGAATCTGCTTCGGGCTGTGGCGCCTTCATCTATGAAGGGGCGAGCAACGGCGTCCTGCGCTTCGCGGCACACCAGTTTGCGACAACACCACCGCTGCTCGACGGCCTGGAGGTATCCGAGCCGCTTGATGTTGTGGCGCGATTCGCCGACGGGCAGCTCGACGAAGCGATCCTCCGCGACCGCCGGGAGGCGCCGGCGTTGCGGGCGCGGTTCGGAGATGGCATCACCGAGACCGACCGCTTCGAGGGCAGCCCCGTGATTTCCACGCTCTTCGTTGGTGCGCCGCCCTGGAACAATCTCGAATTGCGGCTCGCCTTGAGCGGCGCTCTCAACCGCGGCGAACTCGCCCGCAGGATGTTCGCTGGCCGTGCGGCGCCCGCGGGCCCGGTCTCTCCCGCGCACGCGGCGTTCGCCCTCCTGGAGTCGGAACTCGTGAACGTGCCGGGCTATCGCGTGGATGCCGCCGTTGACTTCACGGATGCGCGCCGCCGCTGGGAGGCCGCCGGTGGCCCCGCGCTCGGCCCCATCACCGTGGACATCCCTTCGATTTTCGACCCGCTTTACGCCGCCAGCGCCGCGGTTCCTGGCATGTTGCGCGAGGCCCTGGGCGCGGAGGTGCGCGTGCGCGTCGATACCTACGCCGCCATTTCCGCGCGGGCGGCCGCCCATGAATATGGAAACGGGAAGGCCGCCTTCTGGTTCGGCTGGGGCCCGCCACTGGTGGAGCCCGAACCGTCGCGGCACCTCATCGAAACCTTCAACTCCGGCTCCCCTTCGTATGCGACCACCGGCTACCGCGCCAAGGACGTTGACCTGGCGCTCGCGCGCCTGGCAACGCTCCCGGATCTTGACGACCGGAAAGAAAGCGTGAAGCAGGTCCAACGACTGCTCCTGGCCGATGGCGGTGGCGGTGTGATCCCCTGGCTCCTGCAACGTGGGGAGGTTGTGCGCCATGCGTACTATTCGGCTCCCGCTCCCTCGCCATTCTGGACGCAGCAGCTTTCAGGGCTCGCCACTATCGACCCGGCCGACCCCGGCTACGCGATTCGGAAGGAATGAGGCGCGGATTCGGGTGCGAATCCGCCCATTCCCGGGCCTGGGGCAGGAAAATGAGCCATTGCTCGCATCGATGGCATCTCTACCGGGCATTGACAGAGCAAGGGGGGTTCGTATACTCGCCCAATCCGGTGCACGCCCCCCGGCGTATAGCTGTGTAGGGGATTGCACATACCCCGGATTCCACCAAGGGGGAGTATTTTCGTTCATGCGTCATGAAGACAACTACTGGATCAAGAGGCTCGATTCGCCTCGCCTCTCGCGCCGGCGCTTCGTCGGCGGGGCAGCCGTAGCCGGTGTGGGGGCTGCCAGCCTCGCCCTCGTTGGTTGCGGCGACGACGACGATGACACCGCCGACCCGACCGCCGGCACCGGCACTGGCACGGGTACCACGCCCAGCGCCAGCGCCACCGCCGCCGTCACCAAGGTGAAGGGCGGCATCGCCCGCTTCACCAGTGCCAATAACACGTTCGACACCTTCGACGTGGACCGCTCGCGCTTCACACCGTTCGCGGTAGTGATGGGCTTCACGAACATGGGCATCGTCCAATACAGCGACTTCACGAAGGGTGTGCTCGAAGGCGGCATGGCTTCCAAGTGGGAGCAGCCCGACGGAAAGACGCTCATTGTCACCATGCGCGACGGCATGACCTGGCACAACAAGCCGCCCGTCAACGGACGCGCCGCCACGGTCGGCGACATCGTCGCCTTCATCGAACGCAACCGCCAGGGCAAACTCGGCGATGGCGCCGACGACGTAAACTTTTACCGTAAGGCCGAGTTCGCCAACATCGACTCGGTCGTCGCGACCGACGCCAAGACTGTCACCTTCAAATTCAAGAAGGACGACCCCTTCTTCCTCGGCACGCTAGCGAGTGCTTACTCCAAGATCCAGGCGCCGGAAGCGATCAAGGCCTTTGAAAAGGACTACGCGAACCTTCGCGCGGACCTCATCATCGGCACCGGCCCCTACGTCC
>JBKKBS010000071.1:0-4456 GCA_046713815.1 Tepidiformaceae bacterium | reverse complement strand
AGCAAATCGCGAACAACGCGCCGCTCAGCGTGCAGTCGACGAAGCGCATGATGCGCCTGGGCATGGAGGAGAGCTTCGAGGCGGCGGTCGACCACATCTACCTGCAACTGCTGCCGCACTTCCAGAGCGACGACTTCAAGGAAGGTCTTGCCGCCTTCTCCGAGCGCCGTGAAGCGACGTTCACGGGGCGGTAGGCCACCCTCGAGGCTGGGGGAGGGGGGCGATTGGGGCGATGAGGGACCGCCCGCTCCTTACCAGTCGCGGCTCTGTTTTGCGGGGAAGGGATAGATTAAAAACAGCGTGGTTAAGATGAATGTGCACGGACGGGCGTCAGGGTGGCGGTCGCGGCGCGAACGGATCGTAGCCCGGATAAAGGAGCTGGAGCCAGACGTTGTGGCGCTCCAGGAATTGAATACGTGGCCGTCACATGGGCAATGGCTGGCCGAGGCGCTGAGGGTTCGCGAACGAGGCGACCGACGATACACGTTCACCGGCGCCCGCAAGCGCGGCGCCGCGGGGATCGAGAGCATCGGTGTGATCTCGCGTCTGCCGGTGGTCGAAAGGCAGGCGATCCTCCTGGGGTTTGGCGGGCGCGTTGCCGTCCGTTGCCGCCTCGTTGCCGATGATCGCGAGGTCGATTTCTACTGTGCCCACTTCCATCACGGGGCGGCGACCGGCCATGTGCGGCTCGCGGCCGCGCGCACGTTGCTCGCCGAGATGGAGGGCCGGGCGGGTGTTCCCGCGATTTTGGCGGGCGACCTCAATGGTCCTCCGGGATCGCGAGCGCTGGCCCTGCTGAGCGAGCGGATGAGGTCCGCATTCGCCGTCGCGAATGGCGACGAGCCGGAGCGGACGGTACCCACCAACCTCCGCTATCCACCGCTCGTGCTCGACTACATCCTCGTTTCGGGAGAGTTCCATGTGATCGACGCCGACCTCGCATTCACGGAACGCGATGCGAACGGCGAGACCGCGTCCGACCATTTCGGGCTGGCCGCCACGCTGCGATTGGGTAGCATGGCAACGTGAATTGGCGTGGTACGCCCTTTGCGGTGGCCCTGGCCGTCCTCATCGGGGCCGTAATCGTGCTTGAGGCGGCGTTCCTCGTGAGCGGCCAGGCGTTCCTCTGGGTCGGGCTTGGCGTCGGCATCGGCGTTGGTTGCGTGATTGCGGCGATCAGCGGACGAACGCGTGATCACGAAGAGCCGACGGAACGTTGACGCCACGTTAATCAGCAGGCGGCAGAGTGCGCTTGCCCCGGCATGGCTCACTTTTGGGGCAACGATCACGTCCGCGTGGTGCGGGCGTGAGGGACAGGGGCGCCGATGGCCGGGGTGGCGCCCCCTCTCCTTGGCTGGCCACGGTTAGGCACGACCTGGTGGCTGAGGGCTGATAACCTGAAGCCGGTGCCATTACTGTCGGCAACACAGGTCTCCGGGAGGGCTCATGACCGCCGCGATACTCATTCGGCGCGAACACTTCGACGCGATGGTTGAGCACGCCCGCGAAGACGCGCCGATCGAGTGCTGCGGGCTGCTTGCCAGCCGCGACGGGCGGGTGATCGCGCTGCATCGCGCGCGTAACCGTGAGGCGAGCCCGTACCGCTTCGATATCGATCCCCTGGAGACGAAGAAGATCCTCGAGCGGATCGAGGAGGCAGGTTCGGAACTCGCGGGGTTCTACCACTCGCACACGGGCAGCCCGGCGGTCCCCAGTCCGACTGATGTGCGCATGATGGGCCCGCTCTTCGGTCCGCCTTACGTGCATTTCGTTGTAGGCCTCGAAAACCCGGGTGCGCCGTCCGTGCGGGCGTGGTACATCGAAGGCACCGAGAAGAGTGAGCAGACCTACGAGCTCATCGACTGAACGCGACCCCATGACGGAGATTCGCTGGCCCCCGCGGCGCGAATATCGCTCCCAGATGCTCATTGTCCGGGGGAGGGAGTTTGCCTGGGGGACACGCACGTTCATTATGGGCATCATCAACGTCACGCCCGATTCGTTTAGCGGCGACGGGATGGGCCGAGACGTGACGGCGGCCGTTGCCCTGGCGAAGACGTTCCAGCAGGCAGGGGCAGACATCCTCGATGTGGGCGGAGAATCGACCCGCCCGGGCGCGCATCCGCTTTCACCCGAGGAGGAGGCCGAGCGTGTCATCCCCGCGATTGCGGCCATCCGAGCGGTCAACGACCTGCCGATTTCCGTGGATACGATGCACGCTGCCGTCGCCGGGGCCGCGCTCTTGGCGGGCGCCGACATGGTGAACGATGTCAGCGGGCTGCGCGAGGATGGAGCGATGGCGGGCGTCGCCGCCACCCACGGTGCACCCGTGATTGCCATGCACAACCATCGCGGGCGGCCGTTTCGGGACGTCATCGGGGATATCCGGGCGGGGTTCGAAGCGTCATTTGAGATCGCGCATATCGCGGGCATCGCCGATGGCCAACTCATCCTCGACCCGGGCTTTGGCTTTGGCTGGACGCCCGAACAGAACCTCGAGATGCTGCGGAGGCTGCCTGAACTGTGGGCCTTGCGGATGCCGTTGCTGGTGGGCGTCTCGCGCAAATCGACACTCGGGGCAGTCACCGGGGCGCCCGTGGAGCAACGGCTGGTCGCAAGCGCGTCCGCGGTCACGCTCGCCATCGCCGGGGGTGCGGACATTGTGCGCGTGCATGACGTGGCCGAGATGCGCCAGGCGGTCCGGGTGGCGGACGCGGTCGTACGCGCCAACTGGCGGCAGCCGTGACGACAGTCGTGATCGCGCTCGGGTCCAACCTCGGCGACCGCCTGGCGAACCTGCGCGCGGCAGTGGCGGCGCTGCCGGACCGCGGAGTTACCGTTAGTCGCGTGTCATCGGTGTGGGAGACGGCGCCGGTACCGGCGGATCAACCGCCGTTCCTGAATGCGGCGCTCGTCGGAGCGACTGACCTCGCGCCCACGGAGTTGCTCGCGGCGCTGAAGCAGACCGAGCGGGAGCTGGGACGGCGCGCGGGGCGCAGGTGGGGCCCACGCCCCATCGACCTCGACATCCTCTTCTACGGGGACGAGTCGATCTCGACGCCAGACCTCACGATCCCGCACGAGCGCCTGGTCGAACGCGCATTCGTACTCGCGCCGCTGGCAGAGGTCATGTCTGGACCGCTCCCGGTTATTGGCCGTACCGCCGCCGACATCCTGCGCGAAACGGGGACTGACGGCGTCGCGCGGACAACCCAGTCGCTCAACCTTAAGCGCGAAGCCTCCAGAAGTCCCCTGTGAGGCCCACTTGGCTAAAGTAACCTTCCGCTTCCTCCAGGGTCTTTCGCCGCCAGCCGGGCGAAGCCTTATCCCGGTACCATTCGTGCCCTAGTTGCCAGCCCGTGGCCAGCGACATGGTGCCGCCCGGCGCCAAACCGCGAGCCCGGGACCAGCGCTTCGCGTGCTCCTCCGACCGGAAGAGCAGCATCGTCGTTCAGGTGAAGATGATGTCGTCCCACCAGTGCCGTGCAGGGACACCGAAGTGGATAATGCCCTCGCCCTCGACCGTTCCCGCCCTCACAGACACCAGCATCGGTTCGCCGCAGTCGCCGCAAGAACAGTGGATATCGGCGTCGGAACCGATGAGGGCGGGGATGCCGAGCGCATCCCAGATGCAATTTCCGTAATAGCGCTTACCGTTCGCCTCGACCGTGAAGGGAGTCTCGACTCCGGAGAAGGGGTTGGCCATGCGGGGGATGTCGTCACGCCCCGGCTCCAGCACCAGCGCGCGCCCGGCGTGGAGGCGCTGGAAGGCCCTGCGCACGACCGCTTCGCCGATATTGAGGTCATGTGCCACCACGGCTGCGGTGGGCATCTCAGCGTCGTCGACGAGCCGATGGTAAAGGGCGATGCGGACGTTGTCATCGACTGTTGCCGTATCCATGCGCGACCTCTCTCCGTCCGGAGTTAGACCCAGGGATGATCGTCGACTTTTTCGCTGCCCACCCACTGCACCGCCGCCGCCCAGGCGGAGAGCGCCGCCGCGGCGCCCAGCAGCGCCGACAGCGGGGCGAGCCACACAGATTGGCGCACGAGGCAGATTCCACCGGCGCCGAGGCCCGCGGCGAGCGCGCCCAGTCCGACCGCGCGGACAACAAACGCCGGCTGCGGGACCAGACGCCGGGGCTCCGGCTCGGCAGGCGGGTGGGACCATCCTTCGGTCATCAGTCGCGCAGGTCCGGGGGCAACAGGTTGGGGATACTGTCCTCGATGGGATATGTCTCGTTGCACTGAGCGCATACCAGAGTGCCCTCCAGGATCTCGCCGCCCTCTTCGCGGATGACGTTGAGGGTGAGGTCCCCCTTGCAGAGGGGGCAGACGAGGATTTCCATGAGGTCTTGGCGCATACGGGGATTGTGGATTGTGAATTGTCGATTGTCGATTGCCCGTCGACCGGCGGTTGTGCGTTCGAGGAGCATCGGGGACGCTCCAACCGATG
>JBKKBS010000070.1:0-3695 GCA_046713815.1 Tepidiformaceae bacterium | reverse complement strand
GCCTCGAGAAGTCCGGGCGGACGCGCGACCAGTTCGAAATCTGCGGCGGCGGCTTCCTCGCCACCGGAAAGGACTGGTCGCAGGTTGAACAGCGGATGCAGGAGGTGAAGCGGCAGATCTCGTTTTACGGCTCCACGCGCACGTACCAGAACGTCTTCGACCATCACGGCTGGGGCGATACCACGGCCCGCCTCCACGAGATGAGCCTTCAGGACAAGTGGGCCGAGATGCCCTCTGTCATCCCCGACGAAATGGTCCAGGAGTTTGCCGTCGTCGCGCCGTACGACCAGATCGCCGAAAAGATCACCGAGCGGTATGCGGGCGTCTGCGACCGCGTCAGCTTCGGCGACGCCACCAAGACCCCCGAGGAAGAGGAAGCCGTCCGCACGATCATCAAGCAACTCCAGTCCACAGCAGCAATGGCGCGAACGTAAGGGAGCGCGTGCGTGCCCCGTCCGTCCCCCCCGGCCTTTAGAGCACAACGCCTCTCTCCACGCATGTGGAGACCAACGGCCTCCCCCTCTCCACAGGCATGTGGAGAGAGGGTCGGGGGGTGAGGTGGAACTTCTCCTCATCCTGCTCGGCTTCGCCGTCGGGGCCTTCGGCACAGTCGTGGGCGCGGGCGGGGGGTTCGTGCTCGTCCCCATCCTGCTGCTGCTCTACCCCGACGATGATCCCGAGACCATCACCGCCATCTCGCTGTTCGTCGTCTGCGCGAATGCGACCTCGGGCGCCGCCGCCTACGCCCGCCAGAAGCGCATCGATTTACGGAGCGGGCTCTGGTTCGCTGCTGGGACCCTCCCCGGGGCCATCGCCGGGGCGATCACCGTCGGCTACATCCCCCGCCGCACCTTCGATGCGATTTTTGCCATTACCCTTTCCTCGCTTGGCGTCTTCCTCGCACTACGATCGAACCGGCAGGCGATCCAGGACCCCGTCATCGGCCGGGGTGTCGTCCGCCGCCTCATCACCGACCGCTACGGCAACACCTTCGTCTATTCGTTCCAACTCTGGAAAGGCGTGCTCCTCAGCGCGGGCATCGGTTTCCTCAGCAGCCTCCTCGGTATCGGCGGCGGCGTCATCCATGTGCCCATGATGGCGACCATGCTGCACTTCCCCGTCCACATCGCGACCGCCACCTCCCAGTTCGTGCTCGCTTTCATGTCCGCCGAGGGGACGGCCGTGCATCTCTCCACAGGCGCGCTAGCCGAGGGGTTCGACAAAGCCATCTTCCTCGCGATCGGGGCCGTGCCAGGCGCGCAGGTCGGCGCATATCTCTCCCGCCGCGTCCACGGCGCCGTCATCACCCGCACGCTCGCTTGCGCCCTCGTCCTGGTGGGCGTACGCCTCGCACTCAAAGCCGCCAACGTCTGGTAGCTCTCCGCCGGCTGCTGTCGGCTGCCGGCTGCCTGCACTTCGGAACTCGGAACTCGGAACTCGTTAGGGTGTGTTCTCCCAGTCTTTCCAGCTCGGCTTCCGCGCGTCGGGCTCTCCGATGTTGTGCCCGCCGGTCACGGCGTACGGGTCTATGCGGTAGGTGAGCTTCGCCTGTCCGTCGTCCAGCCGCCGCAGCAACCACCAAATCCCGGCGGACACCAGGCACATCACACCCATGAAAATCGCAAGGCGCATGACCCCTTCGCGGTCGGCCGAGTCCCACGTTGCGTAGGCGCCTTGCGCTAGCGCCAGGGCCTTATTCGGGTCTCCCGCCGCCGAGGCCTCCTCGGCCCTTCGCAACTGCCCCTCAGGGTCCCGCCACATCAGGCCGATGCGTCCCAGGAACGATGGCTTGAAGCCAGCCTGCTTTTCCTTCGCCAGCTCAATCATCTTGATGCTCGCGTCTTCGTTGAACGACGTCGTGGCGGCCTCCGCCCCGAGCCGCGCGGCCGTATCCAGGTCACCCTCGGACCACTTCTGGCGTGCCTCCGCCAACTGCTTCATCGAGGGAGCATCGGCAGTTTCGTCCGCCAACACTTTCGTGGAATTCACGATCGCATCCAGCGCCTGGCGCTGGTCGGCGATCACGGTCGCGACTTCCCGCATGGTCGTCGTGTTCCACGCGGTCTTCACGTTGTCGATTTGGGGCAGCCCGGCTGCCTCCACTTCTGCGCTCAACTTTGCATAGTCGTCGAGCAGTCCATTCGCCTGGTTAGCCTGCGTGGGAACGCTGTTGAAGGTCCATTGGTCCAGGTTCGATTGCAGGTCCTTCGGTAGCCCCGCGAACCCAGACTGCGCCGCCCGTGCCCGGACGGCGCCCGCCAGGTTCTGTGCCTCCCGCCTGTCCTTGAACAGCGGCGCCGCGGTGTCGCGGTTGTACACCCAGTTGAGGAACAGCTCGTCGAGGTTCGCCCCGCTCACCTCTTCGCCGCGGTCCACGAACCACTCGCCGTCCAGCGGCCACTGTTCCTCGTAGTCGTCTACCAACGAGAGGACGCGTGTCATGTTCTCGCGACCGCCGACCGCCTTCTCATACTCGAACCAGAACGCGGCGGATTTTCCGTACCAGTAGTAGGGCGACTTCACGCTCGAACCGTTCCACCAGAGCCCAATGGGGTCGGTGAACCCCAGCGATTGCCAGCCCCATGCCCGGGTCGGGACCCCTACTCCGGGCGCAAGTGTCTGCGTCGCGTATTCGGCAAGGCCTTCCCAGAGCCAACTGGTCTCCACCTGGTACCCGGCCCACTGGTGCGCCAACTCGTGGATCGTCACCTCTTCGTCGACGCCCGTGTCCGTCGCGAGCAGTACTTCGCCGATGTTCGAGAAGGCCACACCCGCCGCGCCAATGGCTTCGATATGGTGCGACTGGCGCAACACGAGGCGCTCGTGCGGATAGTTGAACCCGTACAGGCTCTCCAGCAGCGGCAACACTTGTAGCGCAATCGCAAACTGCTTATCCGCCCAAGTCTTGTCCTGCTTAAAGTACTTCAAGTCCACCGTCACGTTGCCGCGGCCCAAGGCCACGGTCTGCGTAAGGATGCCCTGTAGCGACGGGTCTGAGATCGATTGCACAAAGGCGGAGTACGGGCTGCGGTCGATGCGTTGCCGGCAGCGGTCGTCCATACTCGCGCAGCGTTCGAGCAATGCCTTGTCGTCCGGCGCCAGGGCGATCAATGTCACTTCGCCACAGACCCATCGCTCCAGCCCCGCCGCCTTCACCTCTCCCGGCTGATCCGTCGCCTTCAGGCAACCGGGATCCAGCACGTTATCCGCCGCCGCGGGCAGGTCCAGGAGTACGAACGACCCAGGTCCCTGGCTCACGAACAGCGCCTCCGTCGCGCCCTTTTCCAGCCGCACGAACTCCGAGGCCTGGTTGGGGACGTCGTAGGTCATCACGATGTCCATCTGGGCTTTTGTTTTCAGCGTCCGGGGAAGGGTCACTTCAACAACAGTGGGCAGCTCGTCGTTTCCATTGGCGGGCGAGATCTTGATCGGCAAGATCTCCTCTTCGCGCTTTACGACGATGTTCTCCGCCCGCGGCATTGCCCACAGCACGGCCCGGTTCGAGTCTTTCGTGCCCGCGTTCTGTACTGTTGCTGCTACTCGTGCGGCCACCGTCCCATTTGGTACGTCGAGCCGAAAGTAGGATTCGGAGGCCGTGTTCTGATCTTTGTTGCCGGGCCCGGCAAGGGCGACACCCGGAAGCAACCCCGCGATGACTGTGATACAGGTTAATGCGGCGAGCGTGACGATCCGGC
>JBKKBS010000069.1:0-2946 GCA_046713815.1 Tepidiformaceae bacterium | reverse complement strand
ATGTCCATCCTCTTCATCACCGGTATCATCGGCCCGGCGGTGTTCATCAACCTGGCGAGCGCCCTGCTCCAGGAGCACTCGTCGGCCCAGATGATGGGACGGGTGATGAGCATGTATGGGCTCGCTTTCGTCGCTTCGTTGCCGCTCGGTAACCTCCAGGCGGGCATTATCACAAGTATCTGGGGGCCGCAGACGGCGATCGTGGCCGGAGGTTTGGCCGCGAGCGCAATTGGCTTCGTGAGCATGGTCTTCCTGAAGCCGTTGCGCGCGTTGAAGTAGCGCCGTCGAGAGGCGCGTCGAGGGCAGAGGGGGGCGGGCTTAACGGCGCGAAAACGGTCGGTCGTTCAGTGCCACAAGCCGCACCACTTCCTCGGCGCATCCACGGGCAAGCGTGTACCCGGCACCGCCATGGCCATAGTTGTGCACGATGCGGCCCTCGCGTTCGACGCGGACCGTGGAGCGGTATGGCCGCAGCCCGCAGCGCTGTGCGCGTACCGTACCGGGCACGAACCCGAGCCGCCGAGCGCGTTCGAGGATCGCGTCGCGCAGCTCGTCGCCGGGGTCGAGAGAGCAGTCGTCGTCGCTGTCGATCGCGCAGCCGCCGAGGAGGACCTCATCACGTCGCGGGATCGCGTAGAACATCTCGTCCATGTTGCGTTCGTCGGAGATCACTCGACCCGGATCGAAGGACGACCCCGTGACCATGAGCGTTTGGCCGAACACCGCTACGAGCTCACCGTCGTTGCAAAGGGAGCGTGCGCCCAGTCCGGTGCAATTCACGACAATGTCGCCCGCGAGATCATCGAGTGAGCGGACCGTGTCGAAGCGGACGGGACGCTGAAGTTGCGATTCGAGCCAGGGAAGGTGGAGGGCGGGCACCACGCGTGGGGCCTCGAACACCCACGCCCCGCCTGACGGGAGCGCAAACGGGGTTTCGTCCTCGCGAGTCACGTAGCGGAGCGCGCCGGCGCTCGCTGCCCACCACGGGAGGCTGTCGTTCTCCACAAGTTCGTAGAGGGTGAGAACATCCACGCCCGCCTCGGGGGTCGACTCCGCAAGCTCCGTGAGGTACTCGCGCGTCCGCCCCGCCCAGCGATTGACACGGTCGGGGGGATCGGCGCGGAAAGGGTACCAGACTGCCCCGGCCGCGCCAGAAGTCGTCTCGACGCCCTTTTGCGCAGCCACCACCTGCACCTCGTGCCCCGCCTGTTGTAGCGCGACTGCACTGGTCAGGCCCGAGACGCCCGCGCCCACCACCGTTATGTGCATGGCGGGCCTCAGCCCTCGATGAGGACGCGCATCGGGCTCCAACGCCCAATCACGCCCTGGCCGTGGCAGCTCACGGATTTGCCGTCGATGATGTCGATCTCGGACATGAGACCAAGGGCGGCGATGAAACCCGTGATCTTATCGGGCACGTTTTCGTAGCGGTCGACGACGCGGCCGTCGGCCTCGAACTCGACCGTGTCCGCGCTCTGGTCATAGGTGATGCGGTAGGCGTGCTCCTGGCCCTGGGTGGTCGGGAAGTCGCGAATCTCGTTGAAGATGCAGAAGGCCTTGGCCTGGCCCGTATCGGGCAATGTCACGCCTGGGAAGGGCAGACGGCCATACACCGTCGCAACCGTGTCGCCGCCGGTGAAAAAGTCGAGCGCCCAGCCCGTCGCGAAGTCGAGCAGGTTCCAGGAGACGTATCCGTCGTAGAGGTTACCGGGCTGCGTGCCGATCGTGCGCGCCGCGACCTTGATCTCGAACGTGATGCGGCCGCCCGGCGGCACTTCGAAGCGCTGCTTCGAGAAGTACATGTGCTTGGCGTTGTCGAGGATCTGGACGCGGTCGTTGGAACGGGAGTAAGGCACCGCGGCGACCTGGAGCCAGCCGTTGCGCACGAGGACGACGGCGTCGGGTTCGCGATATGTCCAAGTGTCGCCGCCGGGGAGGGCGAAGGCGGCCGCGACCCAGGGCGAGTCGGGCTCGAGGATACGGTTGAAGTCACCGGCGATGAGCTCGGTGGCGGGAGGCGCGAGGGATTCGGTGGTCATAGGTTGAGGTTACCGCTCGCATCCGCGAGGGGGTAGCGACACGCTCACGTCTCGAGGTCGATTTCGCCGCGCCGGAAGTCGATGGTAAGGCATAAGCCACGGAAGAAATCGAGACCGAGGAGGCCGTCGACTCTGAGCCCCCGAGGCAGGTCTCGTGCAACAACCGCGAGATCACGTCGCTCAACCCCGAGTGCGCGGAGAATAGGTAGCCGTACGCGAGAAGCCGAGCTGACGCCTCCGACGGTTGCAAGGACAACAGTATCGGCGGTTTGATCCGCTCCGACCGTAGCCAGGAGTGCCGGTCGCACCATTGTGTAGACCGCGCCGGTGTCGACCGCGAAATACCCTGTGCGAGTACCGCCTGGGCCAACGAGGTGCGCCCTCACAACGACCAGGTCATGAAGGGCAGAATAGCGAGACTTCATAACATCGGGACAAGCCCGGTTTCGATGAGCTTCCCGGTGTAGAACACACCAACATGCCGCGGCACGGGAAGCTTCAGCGCGGTTGCCTCGGCCTCGTCGCGATCGGCGCTGTGGAAGAACACACACGCAGACCTTATCTCCGCTTCGGACGGATCATCGTCGATTTCGATCACGACGGCCCACTCCTCGGGGTAGCGCTCCGTTATCTCTTCCCAGGTCAGACGTTCGCTCATGGGATCAGTATATCGTTACGTGAGCAGCTCCATGGCGTATTGCATGTTCAGCGGCATGGACAGGGCGGTCTCTTCCCACGTCGGGTCGGGTCGCTTTCCGCGGCGGTGGAGCATGAGGTTGAAGCCCGAGATGATCGCGAACTTATAGACGGCCAGCGCCTTGAACCAGCGAATGTCTCCCGCATCCCCGCCCCATGCGTCCCGGTACATCGCCTCGAGCTCGTCTGCCGACGGCATAATGCCGGCGCC
>JBKKBS010000068.1:0-7241 GCA_046713815.1 Tepidiformaceae bacterium | reverse complement strand
CGCAAGAAAGCGAACGAACGGGTTGCGTGTGTTCACCCATATTGCTGCCGAGGCGAGCGCAATCCAGCCAAAGTGGAAGCTCGGGACGGCAGCGTAGTCGTTCACGAACGGGCCTGGCTGGAAGTAGTTCACTCCGCTGGCAGCGCCGTGGACGGTGTCGACGAAGCCGAAATCGTAACCGTTGAGAGCCATCAGCCGTGGGGGGGCGGCCGGCAGCAACCAGTAGGAAACGATCCCGATGACGGCCGAGACGAGAAGGACATTTCGCACGAAGCGGAATCGCACCGGGTCCTTCACGCCCAGCCAGATGGCGATCGCCATCAGCACCGGGTAGTGCCCCCAGGCGTAGACCCAGTTGGCCAGGCTGATCAGCCAGCCGTGTCCAATGAAGGCGTTTTGCCAGGTCACTTCCTGGAAGAGCCCCAGGCGCTGCTCGAAACGGATCAGGTGCAGGCTGCGCGCAACGGAGTCGTCCGTTTGGTCTGGCCTCAGCCCCCGCAGGAGGAAATAGACCACGAGGATCGCCGTTGTCCCGAGAATCTCGACGGTGACAAGCCGCCAGCGGGCCCGATCCGCATACCAGGGGGCAAGGTAGCCTTCACGACGCAACACGACGTCTTGTTCGCTCCTTTGTGCCGTGGGGGCTGTCGCATTTCGAATCGACATGGCATCACATGCGGCCAGTTGGGCTGGCCCACCCGTATGGCAGTAACAACTCTCTTAACCTACGCCGCACCGCGACGGGGGGTCAACCCCCTTCCGGCGCGCATGCTCGAAGGGTTCGTCCCCTGCGATACGGGACGCCGCCAATGCCCCCGGGTTGGCTATAGGACTGTAAGCGAACGCATCAGTCTGACGGCACGCCTGCCAGTGCCCGTGCGCTACGGTGACGGGAGCCGTATCTGGCCCGGAGAGTCCCATGTTCCGTATTGTCATTCTCGTTGCGATCGTCACCGCCGCCGTGGCGGGAGCAGTCGCCTTCTACCGACGCCGAACCTCGCACGTCCTCGAGTACGAAGTACATCCACCCATGCCCAGCGCCATGACCGCCGAAGGAGAGTCCGACCAGCAGATGCCGGATTACTATGGTGGCGAACGCCTCGGGCAGCTCGCCGGCACGGATCATTTCGCCGCCGCCAGCCAGGCCAAGGGCTAACGCACGGCGGATGATTCATCCGTTCACGTTGAACGTGTAGGCTAACCCGCCATGACCCTCTATATCGTTCGTCACGGCAGGGCCACCGCGGGTTCCGAAGGCCTGGACCCCGGGCTCGACGATCTCGGCCATGCCCAGGCCCGTGCGGTCGCCGACGCGCTTGCGGCGAGGCCCATTGGCCGACTCGTCGTCTCGCCCATGAGGCGCACGCTGGAAACGATGGCCCCGCTTGCCGCTAAATCCGCTATTCAGCCCGAAGTGCGCGAGGAAGTGTCCGAGGTCTTCGACCCCGCGATGCCATCCGATCAACGCACGGCGATGATCGGGCCGTTCATGCAGGGCAACTGGGCCAGCCAGCCCCGCGAGCTGCGGGACTGGCGCCGCCGTGTGGTCGAAACGGTCCTCGACCTCGCGCTCAAGACCGCGGCCCCGGGCAAGGACCTGGTCATCGTCTCGCACTACATCGCCATTTGCGCCGTCATCGGTGAGGCGACTGGGGATGACCGCGTGGTCCCCGTGCCGATCGCGAACGCCTCCATTTCCAGCTTCGAAATCGTCCACGGCAAGCTCGAACTGCTCGCGGCCGGGGCGACGGCACACATGTCCGCCGACCTCGTGACAGGGATCAACACCGCGATGCTCGGGACGCGCCCCTAAACTTCGCCGGAACCGATAGATCGCGATCGCTCCGCTTGACGCGTCTGCGACGGTACGGGACCGACAATACTTCCATGGAAGCGCTTACCGCCGCCATGTACGACGCACTCGTAGTTGGTGGCGGGCCCGCCGGCCTCGCTGCCGCACTGCAGCTCGCTCGCTTCAACCGGCGGGTGGTGCTGTTCGCTCCCGGCGGCGGGCGATCGAGTTACCACCAGGTCAACCACAACTACCTCGGTTTCCCCGGTGGCCTCAAGGCGCGCGATTTACTTGAACTGGGCGGCAAGCAAGTCCGTGAGTATCCGGTGGCCTTCTGCGCTCGGCCGGTAAGGGAGGTCACGACGACGAAAGCTGGGTTCGAAGCGCTGACCGACGACGACGCCCGCTTTCGCGGCCGAACGATCGTCTTCGCCACCGGGGTGAAGGACGACTTCCCCATCTTTCCCGACTGGGAACAATACGTGGGCCGATCGCTCTTCTGGTGCATTACCTGTGATGGCTACTCGACCCGCGGCAAGCGCATCGTGGTCATCGGCAACGACAACGATGCGGGCATCACGGCACTCCAGTTTCTGCAGTTCACTCCCCAGGTAACGATGCTCACGAACGATGTTTCCTGCGGGATCGACACGAAGGTCCGCGCGGCCTTGAAGAAACATCGGATCGCACTCGTCGTGGGCAAGGTCACGCGAGTATGGGGTGATGATGGGATCCTCGCCCAGCTATCGCTTGAGGATGGCGGCGACGTTGAACTGGATTTCCTCTTCAGCCTCCAGGGGCAGCGTCCGAACAGCGACCTGGCGAAGACGCTGGGCGTGAAGATCAGCTCCGACGGCTACATCCGTACCGATCGCGATCAGTTGACGAACGTCCCCGGGGCCTTCGCCGCCGGAGACGTGACGCGTGACCTCGCGCATCAGATCGCGACGGCCGTGCATGAGGGCAACACCGCCGCGCAGGCCGCGAACTACTACCTTTACGCCGATTGGCAGAAGCACGAATCGTACGAGTAGTCCGCGCTGGCGATGGAGTATTAGGTTCGCGCTAACTCGGCCTTTGTGTCTCTGCGCCAACCGAGGGATCGCAGGGATCATCGTGGGTGGCAGCTGGAAATGGTAGAATGTGTCGCATGGCAAACGCTCCGCAGTCCGCGCCGGTCGAGCGGCCGCCGTTTCACCCGGGTGATCGACTGACCCGTGAAGAGTTCGAGCGGACCTGGGACTTTTACCCTGAAATCAAGAAGGCGGAACTGATCGATGGCCAGGTCTACTACGAGGGGAGCGTCAGTTCGCGGCATGGAGAACCTCACGGGGTGCTAACGACGTGGGTCGGGCTCTTCGCGGCGACGCACCCGGAGCTTCAGATGATGCCGGAGGCGACAATCCGGCTGGAGGGCGACAACGACCTTCAGCCGGACGTGCTGTTGCGCCGGCGCGACAAGGGCAGTTCGCTCATCTCCCAGGATTGGCATGTCCATGGACCGCCCGAGCTGGCAGTCGAAGTTGCCGCGAGTTCCGCTTCGTACGATCTGTTCGTCAAGAAGGACGCGTACCGTAGGGCGGGCGTGCGGGAGTACCTTGTCTGGCAGGTCTATAACCGGCGGGTCGACTGGTGGGAGCTCAAGAGCGGGCAGTACGTCCCAATCGAGCCCGGAGAGGACGGAGTCCTCGAAAGCCGTGTGTTCCCAGGCCTGCGTCTGAATGTGAACGCGTTGCTTGACGGCGACCTCGCCGTGGTCCTCGCTGGCCTTGCGCCTCGTACGTAAACGCCTGCCCCCTCCTGCGAACGCCATCCTTACGGCCGATCGGCGCCAATGCGACTATTTGCGAGCGGTCCTTGGTGCTCCCCAACACCCAGAGTGGCACTTGCAGGCCGCCCGTCGGTAACCTTGCTGCATGAGAGTCCTTGCGATCGAGTCATCCTGCGACGAAACCGCCGCCGCCGTGGTGATTGACGGCCGAGATATGCGGTCGTCGGTCGTCGCCAGCCAGGTGGACCTGCACGCGAAGTACGGCGGCATCGTGCCGGAGGTGGCCTCGCGCCAGCACCTGCGTCAGATCGGGCCCGTGATCCACGAGGCCCTCGAGGCGGCTGGCTGCACTCTCGACGACATCGACGCCGTGGCGGCGACGCGCGGGCCGGGCCTCGCGGGCTCGCTGCTCGTCGGCTATAACGCGGGCAAGGCGATCGCCTATGGGCGCGAACTCCCCTTCCTCGGGACCAACCACCTGGAAGGGCACATCTACGCCAACTGGCTGGTTGAGGGGCCAGAGCCGAATTTCCCCGCGCTCTGCCTTGTCGTTTCCGGCGGGCATACGGACCTCGTATTCATGCGCGGCCACGGCCAATACGAACGTCTCGGTGGCACGCGCGACGATGCCGCCGGGGAGGCGTTCGATAAAGCGGGGCGCTTGCTCGGCCTCCCCTTCCCCGGCGGCCCACACGTCGCGAAGGCGGCGGACGAAGGCGGGCCCTCATCGCTCAAACTGCCGCGCGCGTGGATCCCGGGTACCTTTGACTTTAGCTTCAGTGGCATCAAGACAGCGGTCCTCCATGTCGTGCAGGAGGCGAAATACGATGCGCCGACCATCGCCTGGGAGTTCCAGGAGGCGGTTGTGGACGTGCTCTCCGGGAAGACATCGCGCCTCGCGCGCGAGCTCGGCGCAGCCGAGGTGCTCGTGGCGGGCGGTGTGGCCGCTAACCACCGCCTGCGGGAGGAACTCCAACGGCGTTGCCCGGTGCCGGTCCGCATCCCCCCACCCAAGCTCTGCACGGACAACGCGGCGATGATCGGCGCCGCCGCCGGATTTCGCCTGGCGATGGGCCAGCGCAGCCCCCTGGACGAGGATGTGTTCACCACGAACCAGTGGGCGCGGGTTAGCGCATAGCTGCATCGCACGCGGCAACCAGCAATTGAGCATCGAACGACCCCAGCCGATGGCCCCTCACCTTCACGCGTACGTGAGAGTGTGTTAGCCTCGAACTAACGAGAAACGGGGAGCAGGGGGCCCCTCGCTGTGCGTTATCTTCTCCGCCTGTTTCACTATGTCCGTCCTTACCGCAGGCAGTTCTCGGTCGCGTGGCTGTGCGTCGTCTTCGCATCGTGTTTCGTGATGGTGAGCCCCCTCCTCATCCGCTACGCCATCGACCTCGGGCTCGACCCCCAGAAAGACGCCAGCGGCAAGTTCGTCAGCCTCGAGGGAAACGGCACCCTGGTCGTCTTCGCCGCGCTCGGCGTCATCGTCTTCGCCTTCGGACGCGGCCTCGCCTCTTTCGGCCAGCAGTACCTCGGTGAGTCGATGGGCCAGAAGGTCGCCTACGACATCCGCAACGAGATCTACAACAATCTCCAGCGACTCTCCTATAGCTACCACGACAAGGTCCAGACTGGTCAGATCATGTCCCGCGTCACCCAGGACGTGGAGAGCATCCGCATGTTCATCAACATGGGGCTGCTTCGCCTCAGCCAGATCGGGCTCATCCTCCTCATCGCCCTCGTGGGCATGTTCATCATCAACTGGCAGCTTGCGCTCATATCGATGGCAATGGTCCCCATCCTCATCTGGCGCTCGTTCGTGATGGCCCAGAAAGTGCGGCCGGTTTGGGTCGAGATTCAGCAGAACATGGCCGTCATGACGCAGGTCGCGGAAGAGGGTCTCTCGGGAATCCGAGTTGTCAAAGCCTTCAGCCGTGAGCCGTTCGAAGGCGAAAAGTTCGCGGTCGCCGCCAAGGAGCAGGCAGACCTGTCACTGCTCGCGTCTCGCGTCAATGCTCAGCACCAGCCGCTCATGCAGGCGGTGGGCGCGCTCCAGATCGCGGTCACCGTTGCCTTTGGCGCGTTCTTCATCGCGAATGGCAACCTGGCGGCTGCGGACCTCCTGCTCTTCACACTCTGGCTGAACCTGCTCCAGATGCCGCTTCGAATGATTGGCTTCGCCGTCACCCTGTTCTCGCGCTGCATCGCCTCGTCCGAGCGCATCTTCGAGCTCATCGACGCCCAGTCCGCTGTCCAGGAACGCCCCACCGCGCGCACGCTGGAGAACGTCAAGGGACATGTCCGCTTCGAGGGCGTGAGCTTCGCCTACGACAACCTCAGCGCCGTCGTCTCGAACGTGGACATCGATGCGAAGCCAGGGCAGGTGATCGCGCTCCTCGGCCCCACCGGGTCGGGCAAGTCCACTGTCGTCAACCTCATCCCCCGCTTCTACGACGTCACCGGCGGCAGCATCACGATCGACGGGCAGGACATCCGCGACCTCACGCTCGACTCATTGCGCAAGAGCATCGGCATCGTCCAGCAAGACGTCTTCCTCTTTATTGGCACGATCCGCGAGAACATCGCCTACGGCCGCCCCGAGGCCACCCAGGAAGACGTAGAGCGCGCCGCCAGGGCCGCCCGTATCCACGACTTCATCACGAGCCTGCCCTACGGCTACGACGAGTGGGTGGGCGAGCGCGGCGTGACCCTCTCGGGCGGCCAGAAGCAACGCATGGCGATCGCGCGGACGATCCTCATGGACCCCAGGATCCTGATTTTCGACGACTCGACCTCCAGCGTGGACTCGCAGACAGAGCTGCTCATCACCCAGGCCCTCAGTGAGTTGATGGAGGGCCGCACGACGTTCGTCATCGCGCAACGCCTCCGTACGGTCATGAGGGCGGACGAGATCATCGTCCTGCATGATGGGCGCGTCGTGCAGCGCGGCCGCCATTCCGAACTGCTCGAACAGGAGGGCCTCTACCGCCGCATCTTCGACCTCGAACTGCGCGACCAGGAGGAAAACCTTGTGCGGCCCGGCCTCGCCCCGGCCCCCGTTTCCGAAAGGGCGGTTGGGCGGGAGGGCGATGGGGTGAAGCGTGCCGCCAGTGCTCCGGGAGCACAGGCGGCCGCAATGCGCACGTTGGAACCGCGGGCTGCTCCCGGCGGAGGCGGATCATGACGCGCCGCCTCACCCCTCTCGGCGGTCGCCGTACAGTCATCAGTCCTCAGTCCTCGGTCCTCGCCACTCGCGCGACCGAAGGGAGCCGCTGATGGGATTCTGGGGAGGCGGCGCGGGCGCGGGCGGATGGAGCTCAGGCATCGGTGGCCAGACCATGGGGCCGCGCTCGAACCGCAATTCCGACGGCTGGGACGATGACTACCTGGGCAAGGTTTACGACGCGAAGGTCGTGCGCCGCCTCATGCCGTATCTCAAGGAATACAAATGGCACGCCACCGGCGCCTTCACCTGCATGGTTATCTCCGCCGTTGCCAGCTTCATGCAGCCGCTGCTCATCGCCCTGGCGGTGAAGGCGGGCGTGGAGGGCGACGAACGCACTGTGGTGGAACTGGGCATCGCCATGGCCGTGCTTGCCGTTGTCACGGGCGTCGCCAGCTACATCCAGCAGATGATCACGGCCTGGATGGGCAACCGCCTGCTGCTGCGGC
>JBKKBS010000067.1:0-2778 GCA_046713815.1 Tepidiformaceae bacterium | reverse complement strand
TCTCGGAGGTGCAGGTGGCAGAGACAAGGTTGGCGTTGCTGGTCCCCTGGCACTGGACGTGGACGGTCCCGGTGAGGCGCACATGGTCGGACTCGGAGAAGTCGAGGGCGAGGTCGACCGTGCCGCCAGGGGGCAAGAGCACGGGGTTGAGGTCGAGGGTGGTGTCGTAGACGCGGCCCGTGGCGGTGGCGGCGGAGCCGGAGATGGCGGATGTGAGGGCGCCGGCGGGCTGGCTGCGGTCGATGAGGAGGGCCGTGGCGCCGATTGTCAGCGCGGCGAGTGGCAAGAGGATGCGGAGCAGTCTGTTCATACGCAATGCCAACCCCGCGGGACGATGGTGGCACGGGCGGGGGTTAGAGTCCCCTCACCCCTGAGCCCACTCCATTGCGATGGAGAGGGGGAGACGCTTTTGTTGGGCGAGCTTCCGGTCGTCGGCTTCGCGTCTCGCTTTCCTTTCTCGCTATCGCCCGGGCAACACAATCTTGAGTTGGTTGCAAATCTCGCGCACCAGGTGGTTCGGTATTTCCGACTGGCGGGAAAGCGCGGCGCGCTCCCCGTTCAGGGGATTGATAAACATCGAATGCCTCGATCCCTCGCGTTCAAGCTCACATCCGTGTTGTCTCAGGTGGCGGACAACATCGCCACGTTTCACTACACCGCCACCGAGAGAGTTTCCGTGACCCGCTCGCGGCGTGCCGTGTCGGCCAGGTCTGGCGCGCACTCAAGCAGGAGCTTTACGGCCTCCCGCAGGTCCTCCCGGACCTCATCGAGGCTACGCCCCTGTCCGAAGGCGCCGGGGAGTTCCTCGACCCAGCCGATGAACCATTCGCCGTCACGCTCATAGACCGCCGTGAATTCTCGTTCCATCGCGAAGCCTCCGGAGTCATTGTACGCGAATGCGACAACGCGAGGCCTCACGGGGCCTCGACTACCGGGGCAGCACGACGATGAGTTCCTCTGCGCCGTGGATGCCGCGCACGATCTGCTTTTCGATGTCGGCGGTGCGGGAGGCGCCGGTGAGCACGAGTACCTCACCCCCCGACCCCCTCTTCACGAGCGCGTGGAGAGGGGGAGAAAGCAGTGGAGCGATGTCGCGGACGTAGGGGACGATGGTGGCGGGATCGAGGTAGACGATGAGGCGGGAGGCGGCGAGGAGCGGCCGGCGGGCGGCCTGGTCGCCGGTGAGGACGACGGAACCGGTGGCGGCAATGGCGCCGGCGGCGTGGAGGATGAGGTCGCCGGGCAGTGGGTCGGGCGGCGCTTCGAGGACGGTGATGCCGAGATCGGCGGCGCGGGCGGCGAAGAGCGAGGACGGAGGAGGGAGGAGGGAGGACTCGGCGGGCACCTCTTTCATGGTGAGGTCGTCCGTGGCCATCGGAACTCCTCCCTCCTCGCTCTTCCCTTCTCCCTCTTCCCTTGTGTGGGCGGGTTGGAGGAGGGCGGGGTCGCGGGAGGAATGGCGATCGGGGAGGAGGCGGGGGTCGGCCTCGGTGCCGTGTGGACGGAGGAGGCGTCCGGCGGTGCGCAGGCCGAGGCGCGCGAGGGCCGTGGCCGTGCGGGCGCGGGTGGCGCCCGTAAATGCGACGGCCCAGCCCTTCCACGCGAGGCGCTCGGTGCGAGTTGCGACCTGGCCGCGCTCGACCGCCTGCCCACGGAGGGCGAGGAGCTGTCGGTGGAGGGGGATGCCTACGGGGCAGACCTCGGTGCAACGCCCGCAGAGGCTGGAGGCGAAGGGGAGGTCGGCGTAACGCCCGTCGCGCCAGAGCAGCGGTGAGAGGACGGCGCCGACGGGGCCCATGTAGGGCGAACCGTAGGAGAGTCCGCCGGCAACGCGGTAGACGGGGCAGGCGTTCATGCAGGCGCCGCAGCGGATGCAGCGGAGGATGTCGCGAAACTCCTCGCTCGCGGCGATCCGGGAGCGGCCGTTGTCGACGAAGACGACGTGGCGCTGCTGGCCGGGGGCCGGGTCGGCGAGGAAGTGGGTGAACGCCGTGAGGGGCTGGGCGGTGGCGCTGGGGGCCAGCACTTCGAGGATGGAGAGCGCGCCCGCTTCGTCGGCGACGACTTTCTCGAGGCCCGTGACAACGATGTGCAGCTTCGGGTGGCTCACGCCGAGGGAGACGTTGCCCTCGTTCTCGACGATGACGATGCGGCCAGACGAGGCGATGACGGCGTTGGCGCCGGTGATGGCCGCGTCACAGTCGCGAAAGTAAGCGCCTACGGCGTCGCGGACGTGGAGGGAGAGGCGGAGGGGGTCGTCGTCGGGGAGGTCCGCGCCGGTGCGGGCGAGGAGGTCGCGGATGCGGGCGCGATTGAGGTGGAGGGCGGGGGCGGTGATGTGGCTGGGGCCGCGGCCTTCGATGTCGACGATGTACTCACCAATGTCCGTCTCGAGGACGTCGATCCCGGCCGCGCGGAGGGCGTGGGTGAGGCCGATCTCCTCGCCGACCATGGTCTTGGATTTGGCCACACGCCTCGCGTCGCCGAGGAGACGCTGGATGAGGGCGACGGCGTCCTCGGCAGTGGTCGCGCGGTGGTAGCCGATGGCGCGGTCGGCGAAGCGCATCTGGAGCTGCGCGTGCAGCTCGTCGAGGTGTTCGACGGCGTAAGCGCGCGCCGCCTGGGCACGGGCGGGAGCGTCGGCGGGGTGGTGACTGAGCATCTGGCGGGAATCGGCCACTAGCTTGCGGAAGATAGGCGCCAGGTGGGCGGGCTGCTGCTCGGTCATCTCGCGCACGGCGCGGTCGTGGTAGGTGGTCATTCGAGCGCCCTCGAGAG
>JBKKBS010000066.1:0-6841 GCA_046713815.1 Tepidiformaceae bacterium | reverse complement strand
CGATGCTCACGAAGGTGAGCGCGTTGGAGTTGGGCCGCCACAAGATCCGCGTGAACGCGATCGGTCCGGGCCTCATCCACACGCCCGCGACCGAGGAGATGGTGAAGCTGCCAGGACTGGAGGACGCGTTCGTGCATGAGGCGCCGTTGGGCCGCGCGGGCGAGCCCCATGACGTGGCGAAGCTGGCGCTTTACCTGGCCAGCGACGATTCCTCGTTGATGACAGGTCAGACGCTCTACATCGACGGTGGCGCGAGTCTGAAGAAGTACCCGGAGCTGTTTTCGTTTATGGACACCGATCAGAGCCGCGACTGACAAGGAGCGGGCGTGCGCCCAGGCGAGCCATCCCCGTCTACACATAGTCCAGCAGTTGCATCGCGACGCCCGCGAGTTCGGAGGCGGGGATCGTCGCGGTGCGGGTGCCGGGGAGGATGCCGGTGGCGGGATCGGGGGCGGTGAAGCCGCGCTCGCGCGCGGTGGCGACGGCAGCATCGAGGTCGTCGACCTCCCAGGCGACCATGCTCACGAGGCCGGGCGGGCGGCTGCCGAGGCGGCTATCGGGGCCGTCCGGGCCAAGCAGCTCGAGGATTGCGTCACCGATTTTGAGTTGTCGGATGATCATCCCCGGTCCGCGTATCTCCCCGTGCACGGGCACGCCGAGCGTCTCCGACCAGAAGCGCGTCGACGCCTCGATGTCGGGAGCGATGGTGGCGAGATGATCGAGGCGTTTGAGCTGAAAGTCGTGGGTGAAGCGGCCGGAGGCGCGGCGCCGTTCGAACGCTTCGACATCCGCCTCGGCGTATTGGACGAGTCCGGCGTCAATCGCCATCTGTTCGATCCGCTCCAGCGGAGCGACATCGCAGATCTTGCGTTCGCCGCTCCAGACCTCGTCGATCGCGGTATCGATGCCCTGCTGCTGAAGGCGGTCGACCTCTTGCGCGATGCCGGGCGTGGCGAGCATGACACGCGCGATGCCGCCCCCACGGTCGATGGCATCGAGGTAGAGAGTACGTCCGGCGGCGCGGGCCTCGTCGCGGTCGTGGATGGCGAGCAGTTCGAGGAAGAACGACTGCTTTGGCGAGGCGCCCACGAAGAAGACGCGGTTCTCCGTGCCGAGGCCGTTATGGCGCAACGGCGGCGTCAGCTGCAGCCCGAGTCGTTCGTAGGGCGCCGCGGCGCCGGCAAGGTCGGAGACGGGGACGACGACGTGGTCGATGCGTTCAATCACCCGCGCATCGTACAAGAAACTGCGCACTCCCGATGCGGACACCGGACACGCTCCGTAGACTGCGCTAACAAACTGACAGAGGAGGACCAGTATGGGAAGGCTTGATGGACGCGTGGCGCTTGTGACGGGGGCCGCGTCGGGCAACGGGCGCGCGATGGCAATTCGATTCGCCGAAGACGGCGCTGATGTCGTCATTGCTGACGTCGACGACGCGGGCATGGATGAGACGGCCCGCGTCGTGCGCCAGCAGGAACGGCAGGCGTTGACACAGCGCTGTGATGTGGCCCGGAAAGCGGACATCGACGCGCTGATCGCGGCCACGGTCGCGCGCTTCGGGCGCGTGGACATCGCGGTCGCAAACGCAGGGGTCGTGGAGCGTGAGACCGACTGCCTGACGATGACGGAGGAGACCTGGGACCGCACGATCGACGTGAACTTGAAAGGCGTCTTCTTCACCCTCCAGGCGGCGGCCAACCAGATGATCGCGCAAGGCAAGACGGGCCGCCTGATCGCGATCGCCAGCATCATGGCGGAGTGGGGCAGTGCGGGCTCGCCGGCGTATTGCGCGAGCAAGGGCGGTGTGAAGCAGCTCGTGAAGTCGTTCGGGATCGCACTCGGGGCGAAGGGCATCACTTGCAACGCCATCGGACCCGGCTTCATCGAGACGCAGATGACGGCCATGCTCAAGGAGCGGCCCGAGTTCGAAGCGTACCTGGTCGACCGCACGCCGGTCGGCTACATCGGCGCCCCAAGGGACATTGCCGCTCTCGCATCATTTCTCGCAAGCGACGAGGCGCGCTTCATGAACGGCACGATCGTCTTCCCGGACGGCGGCATCACCTCCGGTCTCTACAGCAACGCCATGCGCGAGGCGGGCGAGGCCATGCAGGCGGAAATGTTGGCGGGCAAGGCATGATCGTCCATGGCAGCGACACATTCGATTCGCGCGGCGTGCGCATCTTCGAACGCTGGTGGCACCCGGACGCGCCACCCCGTTGCGTGGTCGCGATCGTGCATGGGTATGCCGAGCATTCGGGGCGCTATGAATACGTTGGCGCGTGGTTCGCGGAACGAGGCATCGCGGTCGAGGCGCTCGATTTGCGCGGGCACGGGCAATCGGAGGGCCCGCGCGCGCTCGTCGACTCGTTCAACGAGTTCCTCACCGATGTCTCAGGCTTCCTGCGGCGGGCGAAGGAGCGGCATCCCGGAGTGCCCGTCTTCCTGCTGGGGCACAGCATGGGCGGCGCGATCACCGCGCTCTTCGTGCTCGCACGCAAGCCCGATGTGCAGGGCGTGATCCTGAGCGGCCCGGCGCTCTCGAACAAGGGTAGGCGACGGATGATGGGCCGCGTCCTCGCGCCGCTGGCGAAGGTTGTCCCGCGAATGACGCTTGCGAAGCTGCCCGCCGACACGGTGTCGCGCGATCCCGCGGTCGTGGCGGACTACGAGAATGATCCACTCAACTACAGGGGCGGGTTCAAGCTCGGCCTCCTTGCGGCCGCAAGTCGTTCCTCCGCTCGAATATCGCGCGACATGGAAGCCTTCACACTGCCCCTTCTGATCGTGCATGGCAGAGAGGACGCGCTCGTGCCAGTCGATGGAAGCGAGGAGCTGATGCGCCGCTCACGATCGCAGGACAAGACGATCAAAATCTACGACGGGCTGTATCACGAGGTGCTCAACGAGCCGGAGAAAGACGAGGTGCTGGGCGACATCGTCGGCTGGATCGAGCCGCGCATCCCGGCCGCCGCCCCCACGCGGCCGGACGACCGATGAAGACCGACTTCTACGAGGCTGATGCTTTCACCGGGAGCAAGGGCGAACATTACTGCACCCTCAATTCCGACTACCGCTGGGAGAAAGGCGACGAGCTGTGGGTCGAAGCCGGAGGGAAGCGGCAGAAGCTGCGCATCACCTGGGTCAACATCACCGTTCGTGATGACGGCCTTGTCACCCGTGAGCTGCTGGGATTGAAGGTGTAGTACCCTGAAGCTGGAGAGTTTCATCGATGGCGATACGCAGACCAGCCCGCGTCGAGGTCGCGGAAACGGAAGGCGAGCCCGTGGTCGTGGCCGAGGGAATGACAGCGCACGAGTACTTCCGCATGCCCGAAACCACGGTCCAGCACAACCTGATCGACGGAGTCCTCTACATGTCGCCTTCCCCCATCATGAGACACCAGCGCATCGTGCTCGATCTTGCAATGGCCGTCGACGACTACGCTCAGGCGTATGGCGGCACCGCCTGCGTCTCGCCGATGGACTGCAAGCTTCCTGATGGCAACGTGTTGCAACCCGATGTCCTGTATATCTCAGCAGACAGGACATCGATAATTGGTGACCATGTAATGGGCGCGCCGGATCTCGTTATCGAGGTGCTCTCGAAGGGCACGCGGCGGTTTGATCGCGTGAAAAAACTCGCGAAATACGAACGCAACGGCGTGCGCGAGGCATGGTTGGTAGACCCGCCGGCTCGGACGGTAACGGTCTTCAGCGCCGACGGCGGCCGCTGGGTGCGTGAGCGCTCCGTGAAGTTCGGCGAGGACATCCCGTCGGATATCCTTTAAATTGGTGACGGCGGCCTCTCGGACTCTTCGTTGCGTCCCGGCTGAGGTGGCTATTGCGTGAACGATATCACACTTGCCCCTTGACTTCCGTGATAAATGAACGATACTTCATTTACTGAACGTTCATTCACTGAACGCCACGGAGGATCCAATGACCGACCTTGTAGACCTCGCGCGAGCGAACCAGCGAGCGCTCCAGGCGGAAGCCCGGACGATCGACTTCCGCCGCCAATACGACGAAATCCGCACCGTCGAACGCCTCGAGCGCGCGCTTCGCGTCGCGCGACAGCGTGTCTCCTACTCGAACCCTGCCCTCATGGCGGGGTAAGATACGTTCATGCCCAGGGTGCCCGCAGGCTACCTCAACGAACGCCGCCGCCAGATCCTGGTGGCGGCGTGTCATGTGTTGAGCAAGCGCGGCATCCAGGCAGCGACCATGGGCGAAGTCGCCAGTGAAGCCGGCATCTCGCCCGGTCTCATTTATCGCTACTTCCCAAGCAAAGAAGACCTCGTGCTCTGCGCCATGTCCGAGAGCACCCAGGACCTCGATGCGCGCTGGAACGAGGCCCCGGTAAACCATCCCGACCCGCTCGGCGAGTTCCTGGAGTTGAGCGCGCACACCTGGGCCATGTGCAACGACCCGGGCGAACAACAGCACACCGTATTGCACATCGAACAATTGTTGAGCGCCGTGCGCGATGGCGATCCCGTAGCCCTTCGAGAAGCGCGCGAAAACCTCGACGGCATCGTCGACAAGATCCAGGCGCGTCTCGATGCTGCGAAGCGCGCGGGTCAGGTCGGCTCGCATATCGATACCCTCGCCCTCGCACGCGTCGCCGTCGACTTCTACTGGGGTACCCGCCTGCGCAAGATGCTGACCCCAGACCTCGACATCATGCCCGCCGTGAACGTGTTCACGGCGATGATGGGCTGTGTCTACGAGCGGCCGGACACGGCCAGCTCCTGAGCACGGAAGGTCACGAACGGAGAGGGGCCGCCAATGAGGCGGCCCTTTTGCCTCTGCGTTTCCGCGGTGAATGAAATGCGTTACTTCTCGATGGGAAGCCCCACCGAGTTGCCCCACTCCGTCCAGCTCCCATCGTAGTTCCGGACGCTCGGGTAGCCCAGCAGGTAGGTGAGCACGAACCACGTATGGCTGCTGCGCTCGCCGATGCGGCAGTAGGCGACCACGTTGTCGCTCGATTTCAGGCCAATCTCGCCTTCGTAAATCGCCCGCAGCTCATCGGCGGGCTTGAATGAGCCATTGTCGGGGTTCGCGGCACGCGCCCACGGGACGTTCTTCGCCCCCGGGATGTGGCCGCCGCGCAGTACGCCCTCCTGTGGATACTCCGGCATGTGCGTACGCTCGCCCGAATACTCGGCGGGGCTGCGCACATCCACCATCGGCTTTCCCGCTTCTGCGTGCTTGCGCACTTCATCGCGGAAAATTCGGATGGTGGCGTCATCGCGGTCTGGCGCGCTGTATTGCGTCTTGGTGAACGAGGGCACGTCCCGAGTCATCGGGCGGCTTTCCTGCTCCCACTTCAGACGCCCTCCGTCCATCACCTTTGCATTGGTGTGCCCGAAGAGCTGGAACACCCAGAACGCATAGGTCGCCCACCAGTTGTTCTTATCGCCGTAGAACACCACGGTCGTGTCTTTCGCCGCGCCGATCTCAGACATCAGGCGTTCGAAGGCCGTGCGGTCGATGTAATCGCGCCGCACCTGGTCGTTAAGGTCCCGCGCCCAGTCCACCTGCACGGACCCGGGGATGTGGCCGGAGGGATAGAGAAGCTGGTCTTCGTTGGATTCGACAATGCGGATGTTGGCGTCGTCCAGGTGTTCCTGGACCCAATCGGTGGTGACGAGGACATCGGGGTGGGCGTAGCCGCGTTCCGCGATGCCGGTGGCTGGGGTGGTCATCTTGATCCTCCTGTGGGGTCCCACGTTGAGTTGAGCGGACGCGTAGAGTACCACCTTCACATGAACGTCTCAATGTTGAGTTACTTACTCAACTATCGTAGAAGTGGCGGCCTCGATGCGTCCGGAGTGAAGGCTGCCGCAAGGCTGGCTGCTGCCAGACCCTACGAGTGTGCAGCGACGGCCGCCTCGTTTCGCTGGGGTTCGCGTGTTCCAACCGGCATGGCATCGTGCGTAGTGAGGGGTGATCACTTCTCCCTCCCCGGAAGCGGCCATATCATTCAGGTGCTCCAATGGAACCGACGGCTGTCACCCTCCGCGTCCCTGCAACCTCGGCTAACCTCGGGGCGGGCTTCGACTGTCTCGGCCTGGCGCTCGACCTCTTCGCGTCCATTACGGTGACCTTCTCCGATGCGGAGCAGATGCCCACCGATGATGTTGGCGAGAAGATGGTGCTGACGGCGGTGCGCCAGGCATACCAGCGCATGGGACGCCGCATGCCGCACGGGACGCGAGCCTCGTATGCGGTGGCCATACCTCTCGGTCGTGGCCTGGGCGCTAGCGCCGTTGCGCGCGTGGCGGGTGTGCTCGCCGCCAACGAGATCGAGGGCCACCCGCTCTCGGAAGACGCCGTACTGACGCTTGCGAGTGAGCTCGAGGGGCATGGCGACAACGCCTGTCCCGCGCTCTTCGGCGGCTTACAGGTGTGCGTCGCGGGCGCGGACGGGTATGTCCGTGTCCCGTGCCGCTATCCCACGGACGCGGCAATGGCGATTCTCATTCCCGACCACTCGATGTCCACGAAGGACGCCCGGAAGGTTCTCCCCGACTCCTATTCGCGTGCGGACGCGGTCCACAACATCGGCCGCGCGGCGCTCTTCGTTGGGGCGATGGCCGCTGGCCGCTTCGACCTGCTCGACGAAGCAACGCGAGACGCAATCCATCAGCCCCAGCGGGCGAGCATCTTTCCGCCCATGTTCGATATATTCGACTCCGCCCGCTCTGCCGGCGCCCACGCCGTCTGGTTGAGCGGCGCCGGCAGCTCAATCGCTGCCATTTGCCCGCCCGATGGCGTGCGTGAGGTGGCGACAGCCATGCAGGGCGCCCTCGAGTCCGGCGGCTTCACTG
>JBKKBS010000065.1:0-6506 GCA_046713815.1 Tepidiformaceae bacterium | reverse complement strand
CATTCACAGGCAACTCCGCGGAGGCATCGTGCTCGCCAGGCGCGGGCGACACTCGCAGTTGGTACGCTCTCCCCGTGCCGTCTCCCCAACATATCGTCTGTCTCGTCCCAAGCCTGACAGAGCTGCTGTTCGTGCTCGGGGCTGGCGACACCCTCGTGGGGCGCACGCGCTTCTGCGAGGAACCGAGGGGCGCGATCGACCGCGTACCGATTGTAGGCGGCACGAAGAACCCGAGCGTCGAACGCGTCCTCGCCTTGGCCCCGGACCTTGTGATCGCGAACAAGGAGGAGAACAGGCGCGAAGATGTGGAAGCCCTCCGCGCGGCCGGCCTCGACGTGTTCCTCACCGATCCGAACACCGTCGAGGAAGCGGTCGCCATGGTTGAGGAGGTCGGCCGCCTCGTCGGGAAGCCAGAGGCGGCGGCTGCCATCGCCCGGCAGACCATGACCGAGCTGCATGAGGGGCAGCGGCCGGAAGTCGTTGTGCGAGTGCTCGTGCCCATCTGGTCGAATCCACTCATGGCGCTGGGGTCCGGCGCCTACGGCCACGATCTCCTCGAACGTGTTGGGTTCGGCAATGTGCTCGGAGATCGACCGCGCTATCCTGAACTCTCCATGGACGAGGCGCGAGCACTCGCACCAGACCTCGTCCTCCTCCCCGATGAGCCGTTTCCGTTCAACGAGGGACATGTTGCCGACTTCTCCGGCATCGCCCCGGCGCGGGTCATCGATGGCAAACTCCTCTGGTGGTACGGTTCGAGGATGCCCGAGGCCGTCCGCACGCTCCGTCACATCCTCGCCGATGCCGCGCGCACATGAGGCGCTTCCCGTCCCTCCGGGCGAGCCGCCATCCATGGAATTGAGCGTTGTCCCCAACGGCATGTTCGGGGCCGCCGCCGCGGACGCTTTTCTCACGCTGACGAGCGGCTTCGATCAGCCGGTCGTGGGTCTCGCCACGGGCAACTCTCCGATCCCGATGTACGACGATTTGCGGTTGCGCGTCTACGACGGGGATGCCGATCTCTCCCGCGTCCGGCCCTTCGCCGTCGATGAGTACGGCGGCGCCCGCCAGCATCACTGCTCGAATCACTCGTTCTTCGCCCGTTACTGGGCGCCCATCCCGCGTGTGCGGCCCGTGCATGAGTTTGACCCGTCCGTGCCTGAGCTCGCGGTGGAGTGCGCACGCTTCGCGGTCGAGTTGGAACGGGCCGGTGGGCTCGACGTAGCCGTGCTCGGGCTCGGCCTGAACGGGCACCTTGCATTCAACGAACCTGGATCGCGGGCCGATTCCCCCGCGCGGGTCGTGCCCCTCGCCCCGCAGACGCGCGCGAGCGCACGCGTCTGCTGGCAGGACGACACTCCCTCCTACGGCCTCACATTGGGACTGCGCGAACTGCTGGCGGCCCGGCGAGTGCTGTTGCTGGTCAACGGCCCGCACAAGGCCGAGATCGTGGCTGCGGCCTTACACGGGCCCGTCGACGCGATCTGCCCCGCGAGCTTCCTCCAGGAGCATCCGGCGCTCACAGTTGTCGCCAACGGCTCCGCTGGCCGTCTCCTCACACAACGGGGCTAAGACGCTCCCGGCCGCACACTACCTCACCGCGGCAGACCGTGGCAACGACCCGCAGGTCGACGTCCAGGAGCACGAGGTCGGCGTCCATTCCTGGCGCAATAGCGCCTTTTCGCGCGGCAACCCCGGCCACGCGCGCCGGGTTCGTGGAGCACAATCGGAACGCCGTGGGTAGTTCGACGCCAAGGAACGCGATCGCGTTGCGGAAGTGCTGGTCCATCGTGGCCACACTGCCAACGATGGTGCCGTCCGCCCGCACCGCCGTTGCGCCGCTCACCTCGACCTGTTGGCCGCCGAAGGTGCCACCCACCTCACTCGTCCCGGCGATGTGGAGGTTGTCAGTCACGACTACGGTCCGTGTTGGGCCCAGCACCTGGTAGGCCATGCGTAGCACCTCTGGCGCCACATGCGCGCCATCGCAAATCAATTCGCAGGTCGCACGCGTTTCAAGCAGGCAGGCGGCGATGGGGCCGCCCGCGCGGTGGTGCAATGGGCGCATGGCGTTGAAGAGGTGCGTGACGTGCCTGGCGCCGGCCTCGAATCCGGCGGCGCACTCGGCCGCTGTCGCGTCTGTGTGGCCGAGTGAGGGGATGGCGCCGCTGGCGGTGATCGCGCTGGCAAGATCGAGGGCGCCGGGCAGCTCCGGGGCGAACGTGACCTGCCGGATATTCCCGCCGGCGGCAGCTTGGAAGCGTTGCCACTCCTCGATTCTCGGCGCGCGTAGCATGCTCGAGTGAAAGGCGCCTTTGCGCTCGGGATTGATAAACGGCCCCTCCATGTGGAACCCCAGCGCCTCCGCGCCCCCGGGCTTGCCGATCGTTGGCACGAGCGCCGCGAACAGACGCTCCGTCTCGCCCGCGTCCCGTCCGACCGTGCTGACCAGGAATCCCGTCACCCCGTTCCGCGGCGCCCAGTCGGAGTAGCCCATCACGTTCGCGGGGTCGCTGCTAAAGAATGAGAAACCGCCGCCCCCGTGCACATGCACATCGATGAACCCGGGGCCAACGGTGAGCCCGCGAGCATCCAGCACGGGGCCATCGTATGCACGCGCCTCGCCCAGGCTGGCGATTTTGCCGTTTTCAATGAGGATGTCAACGACGATGAGGCCGTCCCCGATGACAACCGTCCCAGCTCGCACCAGCAGCCCTTCGTCGGCCATCTCTGCTCCGAATCCTCTCCGTCGTGCCCGTCGCGAGGAAAGATGATCCTCCGACGTCAGGCGCTACGTCCAGACTACTCGGCGACTCCCGCGGAGGCCCCCATCCGACGGTCAGGGGAGGGCGGTCACGACCGCCTTCATCTGAGGGTGGAACTCGCAGGTGATCTTGTACGCGCCTGCCTGTGCCGGTGTCCAACGGAAGTCGTCGCCCTTCTTCATCGTGCCGGATTCGTTTTTGCCCTCGATCGTTACCGTGTGGAGAGCGTTCTCGCTGTTGGTGAAAACGACTTCCCGGCCGGTGGTCACGCACAGGGTGTTCGGTTCGAACTTGAGCGAGTCCTGGTTGACCACAGCCCCCGCCGTCGCCACGGGCGTACAATCGCCCGGCGGTTCGTCGAGCGCATCGTCGTCACCGCCGCCGCAGGCCGCGCCTACGAGCGCCACGACGCCCACGAACACGCGGGCGACAGGACCGGAATTGATTCTCATCATCGCTACCTCCCAGCATCATTGCACCACAGCTGAACCAGGTCCGCGCTCCCTGTGAGCCTTCTCGACCGTACTTCCAATGACTCTATTCTCATGCTCTATCGACCACTGGTGTCCTTGGCCTGCGCACGCTCGCGCGGCGTGCGGAAGTCCGACGGTGCCATCGCGCCCGACGACGAGGCACGCTACAATCCTTCGCGCAAGGCTAAAGACCGGGCGGGACCTCCACCCAAGGAAGAGCAAATGACTGTCGAACCGAAGACTGTGTCCGTCCGTGGCGGAAAGTGGAACCCACCCGTCTACAGGGATGGTAAGGGAGAGCCGCTTCTCTGGCTCCATGGCGCCGGTGGCATGAGCCGAGGCTGGTCGCCAGACCTCGCAGCGCTCGCCGAGGCCTACGATGTGATCGCCCCGGTGCACCCCGGTTGGGACGACACGCCCGGACTCGAGGAGATCGACGACATCCACGACGTTGCCTTCTATCTCCAGGATCTTGCAGAGGCGCTTGGCCTGGAACGCTTCAACCTGGGCGGTCACTCAATCGGCGGCATGTTCGCGGCTGAACTGGCGGCCGCTCGCCCGGACCTTGTGAAGAAGCTGGTCCTGGTTTCGCCCGCGGGTCTCTGGATGGACGAGACCCCCGTCACGGATTTCTTCATCCTCATGCCCAACGAACTCCCGGGCGTCCTCTTTGGGGACCTCTCGAACCCGGTGATTGGCGAACTCTTCAAGGCGCCCGCGGACGAGGACGAGCTTGCCGCCATGATGTACATGCAGCTCGCAAACTTTTCGGCGGCGGGGAAGTTTCTCTGGCCGATCCCGGACAAGGGCCTGAAGAAGCGGATCCATCGCATCACGGCCCCGACGCTCATCATCTGGGGCGACCAGGACAAGCTCATTCCGCCCGCTTACGGCCCACTCTTCCAGTCGAAGATCGCGAAGTCGAACCTCGTCAACATCAAGGGCGCCGGCCACATGGTGCCCCTCGAGAACACGCCCGAATTCGCCGACGAAGTAAAAGCGTTCCTCGGCTGAGGACATGGTGCGGGGCACGCCACCGCCAGCAGGGCTAGCGAGGAATCAGCTCCCCTCTCCACCGCAGTGGAGAGGGGTTGGGGTGAGGGGCAAGACCGACGAGAGCGCGGCTCGGCCAGCGGCCAGGGGCGGCCGCGACCTATACGCGCGTCGGGGGGGCGGCCACCGACGGTTGGGGCGCGGCTGCGAATTCACGGCCGGGACGGGCGAAGAGCACCGCGACTGCGGCGGCATAGGTGAGGATGGCCGTGATCGTGAACGGCACTGTGTAGTTGCCGGTCTGATCGTGCAAATAGCCCACGCCGATTGGCCCAAGGCCGCTCCCCACTTGCCCCGCGAGGCTCACCAGGCCGAACACGGCGCCGAATGAGACCATCCCGAAGATCTCGCCCACCAGCAGCGACTGCATCATGTAAATGTTGCCGATCGTGAGCCCGAAGATGAGTGTGATTACCCACGTCGCCGCGATACTTTCGGTGTGGATGATGAACAGAATGCAGGTCCCCTGGACGAGGAAGAGGATGACCGTCAGGAGCCGTTTGTCCACCCCATCCGCGAAGATGCCGACCAGGAGGCGCGCGACGATGCTTCCGAAGGCGGTCACACTGAGCGTGAAGGCTGCCTCGCTGCGGGAGCCCAGCCGGTCTTCGAGAAACGAGACCTGGTGGATGATGTAGCCAGTCTGGGCGACCAGCACGAGCAGAAAGGCGATGAAGATCCCCCAGAATCCTGCCGTGCGCATCGCCTCCTGGCGTGTCCACACTCGCGTTTGGACCGCCATCATGGCGCGCGAACCGGGCGGTGGCGCCGTGCGGTCGCCGTCCGGCAGCAGGCCCATCTCGGCGGGGGTAAACGCGAGCACGAGAATGATCGCGGGCAGGCCCACGACGATCACCAGCGCGCCGAGGATCGGCGTGGCGAGCTGCAGGCCGCCAGAGTCGATGAGGAGGGCGGCCACGGGCGCGAGCACCACGCCGCCCAGCGACACTCCCGTCGAAGAAATGCTCATCGCCAGTGCGCGCTTGCGCACAAACCAGCGTGTCATGATCGCGTTCACGGCAATCGAGCTGGACATGCCGAAGGCGACCGCGAACACGAAGTACACGGCGTAAAGCTGCCAGAGTTCGTTCACGAGCCCGATAAACGCGGCGCTGATGCCGTTGACCACCGTGCCGATGAGCATCAAGCGGTGCGGCCCGTGGCGGTCGACATACGGTCCCACGATCGCCGAGGCGAGGCCGGAGACACAGAAGTAGATCGTTGGCGCCCAGCTCACCTGCGTGGTCGACCAGCCGTGCTCGTCCTTGAGCGGCTTCAGGAACACCGGGAGCCCGTAGTAGCCGACGCCAACCCCCACGAACATAAGCGCCGCGCAGGCAAGCGCAATATACCAGCCGTAGAACCAGCGGTCGGGCAGCAGGTGTGCGCCAGGAGGTACGCGTGTGGCGGCAGGCGCGCTCATTGGTGTGAGTCTAACGGTTCCGCCACGACGTGGGAGAGCCGCCACACGCCCGGATCGGCGGCAAGTGGACTCGTCCGCCGAGCGTCGTGCGATATACTTAGCCAATGACCGCCAAGCAGCTTTTGCGTGACCGGGTTGAAGAACTGAGTGAAGTCGAAGCAGCAGACTGGCTGGGCTTTTTCGACGACGTGCGTCCGGTCGACCGGAAGCCTTTGTCAGCTGAACAGTTGGCGATCATTGAGCGAGGGTTGGCCGACGCTCGCGCAGGCCGCCTCACCCCGCACGCTGAAGTTCGTCGAAGGTACGGACTCGACTGAGTGCCGGTTCATTGGACTGATGAAGCCCTCGAATCCCTTGCGCGAATAGAATCGCGTCTCAACGAGTTCTCGGCGGGAAGCGGGACCCGTTGGGGAGCCAACGTGATGAAGCGCGTCGATCTCCTGGGGTTATTTCCATATCGGGGCAGAGTAATTCCCGAGATCGCCATTGAGACGATCCGCGAACTGCTGCTTGGAGACTACCGGGCGTGGTATCGGATTACGGTAGAACAGATCGAGATCCTCGGCGTGTTTCACGGCGGCGTGTCCATGGACGAACTCAGGCAGTAATGGCGGGTCATTCCGCCGGGCTAACGCTCCCTCGCGGGTCGCGGCTCTGACTATCCCGTAAACAGGCCGCCGTCCGGGAACAGGATCTCGCCCGTGAAGTAGCTCGCTTCGTCGCTGGCCAGGAAGAGCGCGGTGTTGGCGATGTCCTCCGGTTGGCCGAAGCGGCCGAGGGGGATGCCAGAGA
>JBKKBS010000064.1:0-3987 GCA_046713815.1 Tepidiformaceae bacterium | reverse complement strand
GGCGGAGGCCGTAGTAGCCGCACTGGCATCTGTGCGGGTCAGAACTACACAACCGCGAAACGGGTCGTGGTGCTCAAGTGAGCGCCTCGGCGGGACTCGAGGTCACGATCTCTGCCTGCTTTGCGAGCGGTGCCCACCAGATGGGCGAGGAGAGCAGCCTCGTGGTGTTCGTGGCAGCGCGGGCGCTGGACGGGGACGGTGCGGGCCGTGTGCCGCTCCACGATGTGCGCAGGGCCTGCTGTGAACTCTTCTCCGCCCGTCAGCTTGAGCGGGTCTTGAGGCAGCCTGAGAGCAAACGCTACTGGGAAGTGGAGCGGCGATTCCTGCGTCTGAGATCCGAGCGGTCCATCCTGGCATCGTTCCCGTGCGAGGTGCTCAACAGCGACCACGCCCGGCGGCTACCGCTCTCCGTTCTCGACTCGCGGCCGCGACGCGGAGCGGCGCTGCTCTCGGCCGTGCTGGCTGGGATTGACGCCCCTCGCTCGAATGCGTTCGTGTCCCGCTTCGCCGCAGTGGACAGGAAGACGGTCTCTCGGTGGATGAAGGACCCGGTCGTGCGCGACCAGATCCTCCTGCGGGTGCCCGCCTGGAGCACGAGATGAGTGAGCGCCGCCGCCTGCCCAGCACATGGGTGAGCCATGCCGAGACCACGTCCACGTCGATGCGTCTGAAGCACGCGCAGCGTTCTCGTCTTACGGGATGCGGCCCGCAGGGGCCCACGGGAACAAGTGCTGCCCCGTCGCTCCAGAAGCGCTACTACGCCAGCCTCCGCGAGCTGAAGCGGGCTCTGCGACGGCTGCGGAGCGGGGGTGGGGACGTGGAGGCCGCGCTCCGTGGTCTCGGGTCCGTGTACGTCCGTCAGGGCGACGGATACGCCCAGGTCCCGGCTGAAGAAGCCGTGCTGCTCATTCGCGGTCCGGACACTTTGCCTCACCACTTACGGGATAGAGATCCGGGCGATCGCGCCTCTCTGCGCGAGACGCTCGACCAGGATCTGGAGAGCATGGGATGAGCGAGACGTTGATCCAGGTCCGGTGTCCGCACTGCCATCGGCTTGCTGCCGAGGCCGCGCCTGGCTCGCGGCTGCGTGTGAAGTGCGTGAGGTGTGGCGCGATGTTCGAGCGCGAGTTCTAGGTCGGAGTCGTCTGTAACCGGAAACCCTTGCCCCACTTGTTTCTGCCCTCACGGCATAACCACGTCGTAAATCGCTTGACGTTCCATAACACGAGTCTCCGGGGGTCGGTAATGTAGGATCAAGGCAGAAGCCTTCCCCCCAGGGGGGTTCGAAATCTCGGCGACGCTTCTGGGCCGAGGCACTGCCAGCGGTGTTTTCACGCGCGGGCAACATGAAGGAAATAGTTGGAGGTGAGTGGTGGCCGGCAAGCGGCAACGCAGCTCCGACCAGTTGGTGGACCGGCGGCCGCAACGTGCGCGGCCTCTGACCGTCGTGGCAAGCATCGACGCCTTCCCGCCCGAAGCTCCGCCTGACATCGCAGACGAAGCCGTACTGATCTGGAACGAGTTCTGGTCGTCTCCGTTGGCGGGCGCGGTCACATGGTCGGCCCACCGCGAGGCGTTGGAGCACTGGATCAGGTGCGTGAGCCAGCGCCACAAGTTGTGGGAGGCTTGGACGAAGCAGCCTTTGATTCGCGGGTCCCATGAGCAGTGGATGACGAACCCGCTCTACCGGCAGATCAGGTCGCTCAACGAAGAGATCCACCGCGCTGAGGAACAATTCGGGATGACGCCTTTAGCGCAGCTCCGGCTGGGAGTGACGTTCCTACAAGAGCGATCGCTTGCTTCCAACCTCAAGGTCTCGGGCGAACGGAGAAAGCCATCCCCCTACAAGCCCCCACCGAAGCGAGCGGCAATATGCCCCGATATCAAGGGGGACTTCCCAGCTGAGAGTTCGCGGGCGCGCCGATAGGCCAGTATCATCGGCGGGCTACGCGGCAGTTTGCAGGTACCAGCTAAGCACGAGGAGCCTCCGATGACCCTTCCCCCAATCAGCGCCGAGCTAAAGTTCGACCCGCCGGGGCCGGGCTCGTGGCTGCTCGATAGCGTGCACGTAGCAAGACCGTTCTCTCGCTTCCAGGCGGAAATCCACCCCCGAAACCTCGCCGCAGGATTTCGCGAGACGGCCCGCCGCTATGGGCTACTGCTGGATACTTTGGACTGGCGCATGGTGAACGGCTTCGCGTACTTCGCAGTGGCACCCGTGGCCGACGAAGAAGTGCCTTCGCGCTTTGGCGCTGCAGAAGCAGCGTTCGAAGGAAAGCTCTGGCGCGACGACATGGCGCGGTGGGAGCATGAAACGAAGCCGTTGGCCATCCGATCGCACATGGCTCTTCAGGCCGTTGATCCGACGACGCTCGACCGTAAGGCGCTGCTCGATCACCTGGGCCGCTGCCGGGACCACCAGGCACGGATGATCCGGCAGCATCATGCCTTCAACGCTCCGGCGATGGTGCCTGTTGGCGACTTGATCGCGCACGTCCGTGAGTGGACCGATCGTCCGTTGGGCGAAGTTCTGGCGCTACTGCGAGGCACTGCGCCAGAGTCCGCAGGATCCTTCCCTGAACTCGATCGGCTCACGGCCGCAATTCACGAGAGCCCCACTGCACGAGCCCTCGTCGAGTCGGCCGCTGACCCCGGCCCCACTGTCCAGGCGCTGCTCTCCGCCGCGGGCGACGTTGGGGCCTCCGCGCGCGCGTATCTCGACATCGTTGGCTACCGGTTGCTGGACACTTTCGACCCCGCCGAACCGTTCGCATTGGAGCTGCCGGAGGTGCTTCTCAATGGTCTGCGTCAAGCCGTTACGGCAGGAGCCCCGGCGTCCAGTAAAGCGTCCTTTGAGGAAGAGGAACGCGTCCGCGGGTTCATTCCGGCTGCAAAGCGCGATGCCTTCGATGAGCTGCTCGTCGAGGCTCGGCTCACCTCAAGACTCCGCGACGAGCGCGGCCTTTATAGCGAAGTCTGGGCGGGCGGCATCACGCGCCGGGCGATCCTGGCTGCGGGGGCCCGCCTGGCGAAAGAGGGTCGGCTCGCCGATCCGAGGCACCTCGCTGAAGCCGACTATGACGAAATGCGCGCGCTGATCGAGGGGCTCGCCGGGCCGTCAGCGGCAGTGCTCAGTGAACGTGCGCTCTTCCGCGCTTCGCGCCACGTTAGGGAGGCGCCTCCGTTCCTCGGCGATCCTCCTCAGCCGCCTCCCGCTGGACGGGCTGCCGCCGTTCCCCGCTCGGATGATGCGTGCGATGGGAGCTGCGATAGACGCGCTCTTCGGAGCCGCGGAGACGGTAAGCGAGGCCACGGTCGTGCGAGGGATCGGGGCAAGCCCCGGCGCGTACACGGGCATTGCACGACGGATCGACAGTCCGGACGAGTTCGGCCGGCTGCAGCCCGGCGACGTTCTCGTCACGGCAACGACCACCGAGTCGTTCAATATTGTGCTTCCCATGCTCGGCGCAATCGTCACCGACTCCGGCGGGGTACTCTCGCACGCTGCAATCGTCAGCCGCGAATTCGGCATCCCCAGCGTCGTCGGCTGCCGCGACGCCACTGCCCGCATCGTCGACGGAGCGACGGTGCGCGTGGACGGGACCGCGGGAGAAGTTTCGCTGTTGCTATGACCGCATAGTGACGGCCGTCGCGCGCTGGATCTGCGTGGCGTGGTCGTGCAAATGCAGCGCCGACATGAGCAGGAGGCCCCTGACCGTGGGCGGTGTCTCCGCGAGACCGTGGCTACGGAGATACGCCGCTTTGAACTCCCCCACGACCCAGGGAGCTTCCAGGTCCGGCGGCTCACATCTGGGGAATTGGGACATGCGAAGCGTGCATTGCACGCCGTTCGGCGCGTCTCGCGATGGCCCTTGGCATGCCACCGAAGATCACTTCGTGGGCTGGGTAGAGTGCGTACCAATAGAGCAGCCCCGGAAGGCCAGCAGGATGGAAGCGAGCCGCGGTTACGAGCGTGCAGGTCGTGGG
>JBKKBS010000063.1:0-3760 GCA_046713815.1 Tepidiformaceae bacterium | reverse complement strand
AGGCAAGGGAGCTGAATCCCGTCCCAAAGTCATCAAGGGCAAATGTGCAGCCCCGTGACGTAAGCTCGTGCATCCAACGCGTAGCCGAGGCGAGGTCTTCCACGACCGCGGACTCACTTATCTCGAAACCGAGACGGTGGCTCAGGGCCGGGAGAGACTTCAGTGATGCGGCCATTCGCTTCAGCGAAAGAGGATCTGAGAGGGTTGAGCCGGAGATGTTGACGAATATGCGCAGGTCCGGGCGCACCGCGAGCTGCCTCCGGACGGCTTGAAACATGAACCAGTCAACCTAGGACATGAGCCCGAACCGCTGGGCGGCAGGCAGGAAGTCCTTGGGCGGAATCAGCTCTCCCCCCAGCACGGGCATGCGGATTAACGCCTCGTAGTGAGCGACCTTGCCATCCCTCAGCTGCATGACGGGCTGATAGTGAATCTCCCAGCGATCCTCGCTGAGCGCTTCGCGAACCACCCCAGCCCATCTGTTAGCCTCGGCCAGCTCGGTCCCGCCGTTGGGCTCGAAGATGTCCCAGAACGTCCGATTTCGCCCGCGACTTTTGGCCTCATACATCGCCGCGTCGGCGCGGGCCAACGGCTCATCCGCAGCCTCGCCCGGCCTGACGGTCGTGAGACCGATGCTGACACGCGCGAACCAGTTGACCGGACAGTATGGATCGTAAAGAAAAAGCACTCGCATGCCAGCATCGTTCGCGAAAAGCGGTGTCAGGTCACCTCGTGTAACCACGTTGGTGTAGCGGCTCATTGCAGTACCTCCAGTGCCACGCTATCGGTCCGTCGGCTGCGCGCCAGTCGGAGGGCATTGGATTGCAGAGTCGTTCAAACCTTCGCACTCCGGCGCGGGTCGAACCGCCAATCGCCTCGCCTTGGCGTCAGCGCGCTTCTGTAGCGCCGATATGGCGCTTGAGTCGCGTAGGTGAAGGTGAGCATGGCTTCTGACGTGGAGCGAGTCATGCGGGCATCTTCAACCCGCGAAGGGCTCATCCTAGGGGTCGGCATAACGGGACCGGGTCGGCGCTTGCAGGGCCGTCGCATGGCTCGTTGAACGGCGGATTCGCGCTTGCGCGCTCGTCAGCCTCCGAGGCCCGGGGCTCCTCTATGGGTGAAAACTATCTAGCTATGGAAGCGCTGGAGGGGGTTCTACCGGGAACCGGCGAGACGCGTTAGCTTCACGGGGGCCTGGAGATCGAGGGGACATTAAAAGAGATAGGCGCGAGAACCACAGGTCACCCCATCGAGGAGGCTCAGGCATCTAAGTGATGCCGAGTCATAAGGGCAATACGCGGAAGACCCGTTCTGATCGTGCGCCCCGCGCGTGGCTGCGCGGGGCTGTTCGGGGGAAATGCAGCGCGCCCGAGGCGTAGGGTCCGCAGGGAACGCGAGTTTGTTGTAATGGGAGCCGCGAAGTTGAAACGCGTCCGTCTGCCATAATCGGCAACAATTCAGAAGTGAGGCTGCTCTCTTTCCGCACCGACGGACTTACGGCCCGACAGGTATCTTCTGCTGCACGGTCCGTCGAGGTCCGTCCTCTGCCTGTGCTGCGGTGCGAGGCAGGCCAGTGCGCGTGGCGGCTGAGATGGCCGACAGGCCGCACGCTGTTGTTCTTGGATTGCAACGATGCGGTCGAGGAAGCGCTGCGATGGGCGCGCAGTCAGGGTTCTGCGCTCGTTGCAATTCGCGGCCACCGGAAAGCGGAGATGGTTATCGAGTGCGACCAAGGAGTCACGCGCGTGGTGCGCTGGCGGGGCGCTACGCGCCGTGATGCCGGGCTGTAGATTCCGCTCCTAACCGCGACCATCTAAGCCAGGCCACGACAGATCCTGGCAGTGGCTTCCAAGACGGTTCGGTAGCAGGGAGGCCCGCCGGGAGGACTGCCTAGAGATGGGTGAAGTCAGCCTCCCAGCGAACCTTCCGAAACGGGCGCACCGGGATTCCCCCGAATGTCCAAGCGCAGCCGTCCGAGGCGCAACGAGAGGCCCCGCAACAGGTAAACGCTTCATGCACGCTTTTCGTTACGCCCGGAACCGATAAGGAGACGACCGACCGACCGCCGGGAGCTAGGGAGCAACAACTGCCCCTTCCAGCCGTCTCGATCACCTGCTCCGGCCATCGGGCATCGCTCCCGCGTCCCTTGCACGTCGTGGACCACTCCGGTTGCGGCCGCCCATCTCTCAGCACGAGCGGAGGCGCGCCCAGACACTCCGGGCGGAGCTTCCGGCCTTGGACCGCCTTGACGCGATTCCCTTGTCAGCTCTCCGCAGCGGCCCGCCGATCGGGCGGACAGGTCCCTCTTGAGGCTGAGGAAGTTCAGATAGGTCCGAGACACCCCGGGAGAAACAACAGAAAGGGAAGCAACTGTATAGGCAATTGCCAGCACCCCCGGCCAGTACGGACAGGTGAGTGGCGAAGAAGCGTCCGGAGAACGAGAGAGGGGAGGTCCCCGTTAGGATTGCGGTGTCAAATCCCAGTCCTTCGAGGAGGCCCTCCCTGCTCCACTCTACCAGTCCGGTCAGTCCTTCCCTCGGTGGTGACACGATGAGGGTCTTCGGCATCAGCGGAGCGCAGTTGCGGGTCGCCGGCCTTGATCTGCGCGACCTATCAGCGGAAGCGCGACGGCGGTTGAAGTGGTTCGATTGGCACCGCACGCACGGCGAGAACGTGAGCCTGACCTGCCGCCATTTCGCCATTAGTCGGGAGACCTTCTACCGCTGGTGGAGGCGCTATGATCCTCACGACCTCTCCAGCCTCGAGGACAGGAGCAGCCGCCCCAAGCACTGTCGCCAGCGAACGTGGTCGACCGAGGAGGTCGTCGCGGTACGGCGTTTGCGCGAACGCTTTCCCTTTTGGGGGAAGATGAAGCTCGTCATCCTGCTCGCCGTCCAAGGGCTCACGCTCTCCGCATCCCGCGTTGGCCGCATCCTCCAGCACCTCAAGCGCTCCCGGCAGCTGCGCGAGCCCCTGCGGCGAACCAGCGCCCACCGCCGCACATGGAAGCGCCACTACGCGATCCGTAAGCCCAAGGAGTACCAGCCCCGGGCCCCCGGAGACCTCATTCAGATCGACACCATGGACGTGCGCCCCGAGCCAGGCGTCATCCTCAAGCACTTCACAACCGTGGATGTGGTCAGCCGCTGGTCCGTTCCCAGCATCGCATCCAACGCGACGGCAACCCTCGCCGTGCGTGCCCTCGACCAGCTCATCGCCCGCTCACCCTTTCCCGTGCGTGCCATCCAGGTCGATGGCGGCTCCGAATTCATGGCTGACTTCGAGTCGGCCTGCCAGGAGCGCGGCATCGCTCTCTTCGTCCTGCCGCCGCACAGCCCTAAGCTCAACGGCCGCGTGGAACGGGCCAACCGCACCTATCGCGAGGAGTACTACGACTGCACCAACGACTCACCAACCGTCGCCGGCCTCACACCCGGCCTCCGCCGCGCCGAGCGCATCTACAACCACCTCCGTCCCCACCAGGCTCTCGGCTACCTCACCCCATCCCAATTCCTGCTTACCAACTTCAACATCAACCCAGAGGAGGTACTGTCACAGAGGTCATGAACCAGTACATACTTTAGACCATTGAACTCCAGCACAGTTATCATCCGCGCAGCGCGGGAGGGGTTCTTGTGTCGTCAGAACGATGGGGTGCAATCGCCGGACTCGTGTTCGTGGCTGGATTCATCGCGGGCGCTGCCCTCCTCGACCTGCCCGGCCACGACGATGACGACGACCGGCTCACCGCGTTCTATAG
>JBKKBS010000062.1:0-14991 GCA_046713815.1 Tepidiformaceae bacterium | reverse complement strand
GCTGATGGCGCCGGATGATGCGCGCACGCATCGTGGCCTCGGCCTGTGCGAGCTTCACGCGGTCGTCGACCCCGAGTACTTCCGGCCCGTCGCCCACCACCGTGGCCCCAGGAGTGCCCTCGGAGCTGGCCTGGGCAATCAGGTGCGTGAGGTATCGCTCTCCGTTAGCGCTCAACGGCGCTGCCTCAATGTGCGACCAGAGCCAGTCCGCCGCGAAAACGTACTGCCCCGCGTTGATCTCCGCCGCTCCGCCTCCGCCTTCCCACTCCGATGCTTCCACGATCCGTTCGGCTTGCCCGCGTGCATCACGCACCACTCGGCCCAGTCGTCCGCCATCCTCGACCATCGCCGTCACGAACGCGATCGGCGCCGACTGGCGCGCAGCTGCCAGCTCCAGCAGCAGCGCATCTCCAACGAGCGGGCAATCCCCGTTCAGGACTATGACCTCGGCGCTGCCCGTGAGCGCTTCGCGGCATTGGCGCACCGCATCACCGGTCCCAAGCATCTCGGTCTGCTCAACGAATGTGATGTCATTTGCGGCGACCGCCTCACGCACCTTCGCGGACTCGTGCCCCACCACCACCACGATCTTCCCGGGCTCCAACGATCGCGCCGCGTTGATGACATGTTGAACCATCGGCACGCCACAAACCGGGTGCAACACCTTCGGCAACGCGGACTTCATGCGCATGCCCTGGCCAGCCGCCAGGATGATCACACCCAGCTTTTCGCGCCTCATCGCATGCACGACCGCAGCCACGGCGATGCGGGGCCGTTAGTCACAACGCTCGAAGGGCAACGTTCAGGAGGCTCGCAGTCGGCGCACATAGCGGACGCGACCACGCGTCCAACGCCCATGCTAGGAATGCGTCGAAACGGCTGTCAAGCCGGGGGAGCGAGAAGGGAGACAGGGAAGGGAGGAGATGCCCCCCGCGGACGAAAGACGGCCCACGGCGTTTCCCTCCTCCCTGCTCCCTCCTCCCTTCATGCCGTACCATCGTTCGAGCCATGCCCGCTCCTCGCACCTCCGACGAGATCCGCGCCGCCTTCCTCCGATTCTTCGAGGAACGGGGCCACGCGCACCTGCCCGCCTGGCCGCTCGTGCCCATCGGCGACCCAACATCCATGTTCACGAGTGCGGGCATGCAGCAGTTCAAGCCTTTCTTCCTTGGCGAGCAGACGCCACCCGCGAACCGCGCGGCGACCGTCCAGCCCTGCTTCCGCACGACAGATATCGAAGAAGTGGGCGACCTCAGTCACTGCACCGCCTTCGAGATGCTCGGCAATTTCTCTTTCGGCGATTACTTCAAACGCGAAGCTATAGCCATGGCCTGGGAGCTGCTGACGAAGATTTACGGGATCGATCCCGCTCGTCTTCACGCCACCATCTACCTCGACGACGACGACTCGTACGGCTACTGGCGCGAAGCCGGTCTCCCCGACGACCGCATCCACCGTCGCGATGAGGACCTGAACTATTGGTTCAGCTTCGCTAATGGCACTCCCGGCGCCAGCGGCCCCTGCGGCCCCGACAGCGAGATCTACTTCGACCACTTCCCCGAGCGCGGCCCCGTCGACCGCGACCTCCCGCTCGCTGAGATGGAACGCCTCAAGGTCGGCGTGGGCTACGACGTCGAGCGCTTCCTCGAGATCTGGAATCTGGTCTTCATGGAGCTGTACCAGGCGCCGGACGGGACACGCACCGAGCTGCCCGCGAAGAATATCGACACCGGCTCCGGCCTTGAGCGCGTGGCTGCAGTCCTCCAGGGCACACGTTCAGTCTTCGAGACCGACATCTTCCTCCCCATCCTCGAAGCAGCCGCAGCAATCGTGGGTGTGGACTACTTCGAGCGCGCGACCGACGACCAGGCATACGCCATCCGCGCGATGTCGGAGCACTGCCGTGCCGCCACGCTTCTCATTGGCGACGGCGTGGTCCCCAGCAACGAAGGCCGCGGGTACGTGCTGCGCCGCGTGATTCGCCGCGCCGTCTACTTCGCGCGAACGATAGGCGTCGAAGAACTCTTCACCTCCCGCCTTGCAGAGGCCACGATCAACAAGCTCGGCGGCGCCTATCCTCAACTCATCGAGCATAGAGACTTCATCAAGCAGGCGCTCGACATCGAGGAGACGCGCTTCATCCGCACCTTGGCGGCCGGATCCTCCCGGCTCCGAGCCGCGTTATTGGAGTTGAAGTCACCGGTTCCTGAAATTGCCGGAGGGACGGGAACTACTGTCAAGCCGATCATCCGGGGAAGCGCGTCCGGCCGGATTCTACCCGGACGCGAAGCGTTCCTGCTGTACGACACCTTCGGCCTACCGCTAGAGCTCACGAAGGAGATCGCTGGGCGCGAAGGCTTCACGGTTGACCAGCCCGGCTTCGAGTCGGCGATGCTGGAGCAGCGCACTCGCGCAAAACAAGCCGCCGGCATCATCGCCAGCGGCGAGGCCGGCGCGATTCCTGGCCTCGGCTCGGACCACAGTGCGTTCGTAGGCTACACCCGCACTGACGCCGACGCCCACGTCGTCGCCATCCTCGACGGGGACACACTGGTCGATATCGCAACGCCGGGCAAGGAGTACCAGGTCATCCTCGACACCACGCCCTTCTACCCCGAGGGCGGTGGGCAGATGGGCGACCGCGGGAACATTCGCACGCCCAGCGGCGTCTTTGCCGTGGAAGACACTCGGCCGCGCGCGGGCGCCATCCTCCATCGTGGCCGTGTCACCGAAGGAGAGCTGCGCGTGGCCGATACCGCCGATGCCTCGGTCGACCTGCAATGGCGCGCAGGCGCAGCCCGCAACCACACGGCCACCCATCTGCTCCACGCCTCTCTGCGCTCCATCCTGGGCCAGCATGTGCGCCAGCAAGGCTCGCTTGTGTCACCCGACCGACTCCGCTTCGACTTCACCCACCTTGAGCAGACGCCGCGCGAAGCACTCGTCGAAGTCCAGCAACTTGCCAACGAGCAGGTCAGAAATGACCTGGAGGTTGCATGGCGCACCACGAGCTATCGATCCGCTGTCGAAGGCGGCGCGCTCGCGTTCTTCGGTGACAAATACGGCAATGATGTGCGTGTGGTGGAGATTGGCGGTGACGATGGCAAGTTCAGCGCCGAGCTTTGTGGCGGGACACACGTCCACCACACCGGCGAGATCGGCTTCCTCCACGTCCTCAAGGAGTCGGCTGTCGCCGCTGGCACGCGTCGTATCGAAGCCCTCAGCGGCCGTGCCGCCGAGTCACATCTCCTCGAACAGCAAGAGCGCCTCATCCGCCTTGCTGACCGCCTCAACACCAGCCCCGCGGAACTTGAGGACCGCGTAGCCTCGCTCCAGGCGGAACTCGAACGCCTGCGCAAGCAGGAGCAACAACTCCAGCGTCTCCAGGGCGCCTCCATTACCGAAGGGCTCGTGGAGGGCGCCACGAAGCTCGGCGATTCCCACCTCGTCGTGGCCCAGGTAAATGCTTCCTCCGTCGATACACTCAAGGAAGTCGCGGACCGCCTCCGGGCGATGCTGAAGTCGGTGCTCGTCGTGCTCGCCGCAAACATCGACGGCAAGCCCGCGTTTCTCGCCGCCGCGACCTCGGACCTCGTTGGCCGTGGTGTGCATGCGGGCAACATCGTGCGCGAAGTCGCAACGGCAGCCGGCGGACGCGGCGGGGGCCGCCCGGACCTCGCCCAGGCAGGCGCCCAGGACCCGGCGCGCATCCCCGAAGCGCTCGACGCCGCTCGCCGTCTCGGGCGCCAGGCGCTCGAGGCTGGGAGTGAGTGAAGCGCGATGACTGATCGGCGGCAGCGCGACGACGAACTCCCGCAACATGTCGGGCAGGACATCGATCCCTCCGGCCTCGCCAGTGTCGTCCTCGTCAACCGCCGCGAGGATGTCGCCACGATCTGCGGCCGCCTCGACACCGCGCCCACCTTCGCCGTGGTCGTCCATGCGCCCGACGGCAATCGCTCCCTCGGCACCGAGCTGGGGATGCGCCGCCTCCAACGCCACGCCGACGAGGCTGGCAAGGTGCTCGCCGTGGCCACCGGATCGTCGTCGCTCTCCACGCGTGCCAGGCAGCTTGGTATCCCCGTGGCACGCAAGCCCGAAAACGTCCGCTGGGAAGCTGGTGGCCGTCGCGTCCTTGGATTCGGGCGGCGCACACTCGTCCTCCCCGCCCTTGGCCGCTACCTCCAGGTCGCGGCCATCGCCGTCTGCTTCCTCCTCTTCGTGGCGCTGGCGCTCACACTCGCCCCATCTGCTGAGGTAATAGCCATCCCGCCCATCGAGACGCTCAGTGAAGCGGTTACCATCACGGCCGACCCCGAGGCAGAGGAAATCGATCTCGAAACGATGACCGTGCCTGCCAATACCGTTGCCTCTACCCAGACCGTTACACTGGCCCTGAAGACCACGGGCACCACCAGCGTGGGCACACTGTCCGCGAAAGTGCTGGTAACGCTCACGAACGGCTCCGGCTCGGAGATCACGCTCCCCGTGGGCGCCGTGCTCGTCACCGAGCCCGCGAAACTGCGGTTTCAGCTCGATGCCGACACGAAGATTCCCCCAGGCCAACCCGCGATCCAACAGGCCACGGCCCTCGCCCCCGGCTTCGCCGGCAACGTCCCCGCGGGGACCATCTGGACGTGGTCGGATGAGCGGTACCGTACCGTCGCCATCGCCAACCCCCAGCCCGGCTCTGGGGGCGCCAGCGAGCAGCGCCAGGCAGTTGCGGAGGCCGACATTCTCGCCATCAACAACCTGGCCCGCGACCTTGAGAAATCCGATGCCGTGAAGCGGCTGCTGCTCGCGGCCCGGCCCCACGACGCTATCTTCCTCGCCACGGCCGAGGCGAACGTGGAAGGTGGCGAGATCTCAGCGATCGCCGGGACCGCCACGGACATCCTCCTCATGGAGGTTCGCATCGTCGTCTCCGCGACGGCCGTGCTCTCAAACACGCTCGACGAAGTGGCGCTCCAGGTGCTCCGCCGTGGACAGGGAGTGGGCGAATTCATTCCCGGCTCCGTCGTCGCCGTTGAAACGGGCGCGAGCAACATCGACGCGGAAACCGGTAGCATCACGACGCGCATCGAGCTGCGCGGAGACTTCGCCCGGGGCCTCACCCGCCAGGCAGTAAAAGACGCCGTGAAGGGAAAGTCCGAGGCAGAGGCGCGTTCGACCCTCCAGAGCCGGTATGGTATTGAGAGCACTAACGTCAGCGTCTCTCCTGGTTGGGCCCCGTGGCTGCCACGTTTCGATTTCCGTATCGACGTGCAGCTCCGCAGCCCGGCCGTGGGGGCGACATCGCCCGCTGGCGCCGTACCCGCCAATGGACAACCAGCCGCCACCGCCACAACGACTCCTCGGCCTTGACCCCGGCGATCGCCGCACGGGTGTCGCCGTCAGCGACGAGCTCGGCCTCTACGCCCACCCACGCCCCGCAATTCATTCCCGCGGCGAGGGGCAGCTCGTCGACGCGGTGGTCCGCGTCGCCGCCGCCGAAGCGGTGACGGAAGTGGTCGTCGGCCTGCCGCTCTCAATGTCCGGGGAAGACTCCGGGCAGACCGTGCATGTGCGCTCACTGGTCGATCAGTTGCGGCACCGGCTTACGGTGCCAGTCTCCACCTGGGACGAGCGGCTGAGTTCCGTCCAGGCCGCGCGCACCGTCCGAGACGGCCGCAAACGCACGGGCGCAAGCGACTCCGCGGCGGCGGCCGTCATCCTCCAGGCCGTCCTCGATTCGCGACGCGGAAGCATCGCGTGACCCGCCAACTGTCCCTCCCGGAGATGGGCATCGTCGCGCTCGCCGCGCTCGCCATCCTTGTGGCGAGCTTCTGCGTCGCCCGGGCGCCGGGCGCCGTGCTCGACGACCGGGTATTGGGCGCCTCACCCGCGCCCGGTCCGCGCAACGCTGTCGACTACCGCCTCCCCGAAGGCGCCAACGCCGCCAAGGTCGGGAGCGACCTCGAGCAACTCGGCGTTATCCGCTCGAGCCGCCAGTTCCAGGTGCTGGTCGCCCTCATGGGCTTGCAGGACCAGATCAGCGCTGGCGATCATCGCCTTCACACCAACTCTTCCGCCGCCGAGGTCATTGACCTGGTCACCGTGAAAGTGGGCGTCGATACCCTGCGCGTCACGTTCCCCGAGGGCATCCGCATCGAGGAAATGGCGGAGCGTGCGGCGAGGGCCGGGTTCGGGACGCCGGAGGAGTTTCTCGCGGCGGTCGCCGCGGCGAAGCTCCCATCCCCTCTCCAGGGCGTGATCCCCGACGGCCAGGGCCTCCAGGGCTACCTCTTCCCCGATACTTACATCATGCCCGTCGGCTCAACCCCCGCGGACCTCGTCACCTTCATGCTAGAAACGTTCACCGACCGGTTCACGCCAGCCATGGAGATGGCCGTTGAGGCTCGCGGCCTGAGCCTTCACCAGGCCGTGACGCTCGCCTCCATCGTTGAGCGCGAGGCCGTGGTCGCCGAGGAACGCCCGAAGATCGCCGGGGTCTTTCTTAATCGCGTGGCCGCGGGCGACTCACTCGGCGCCGACCCCACCGTCCAGTTCGCGCTCACCCGCGATCCGAAGAGCGTCGCCCAGTTCGGCTGGTGGAAGCTAGAACTGACCGCCGTCGACCTCGAGATCGACTCCCCCTACAACACTCGTAAGTTTGCAGGTATTCCACCGGGGCCCATCACCAATCCCGGCCTCGCTTCCCTCGAAGCCGTCGCGAGCCCGGAAAGGACCGACTTTTACTACTTTGTCGCCGATGCGAAAAAGGCCGACGGTTCCCATGTGTTTGCCGTCACGCTCGACGAACACCTCCGCAACCAGGCTATCTATGGTGGGCAATGACCAGGCTGACGGGGATCGTCGGTCATCCGGTGGGACATTCCCTTTCGCCCGTCTTCCAGGGAGCCGCGTTCGCCCACTGCGGCCTCGATGTCCGTTACGAGGCGTGGGACACGCTTGACGAAGGCGTGCACGCTCGCGTCGTGAACCTCCGCGGCGAGAACTACCTGGGCGCCAACGTCACCATCCCGCACAAGCAGCGCGTGCTCCCATATCTCGATGAGCTCGGCGGCCAGAGTGCCCGCGTCGGAGCAGTCAACACCATCGTCAATCGCGGCGGACGCCTGTTCGGGTTCAACACCGACGGTCCCGGCTTCGTCGCCGCCCTCCGCAACGAGGCGCACTTCGATCCCTCCGGAAGTTCGTTCCTCCTCGTGGGAGCGGGTGGCGCGGCGCGAGGCATCGCCTTCGCTTTGGCAGACGCGAAGGCAGACAAGATCGGCATCTGGAACCGGTCCAGCCAGCGCGCATCCCAACTCGCTCAGGATCTCGGAGGCCCTACGCGAAACGTCTACACGGTCGTCCGCCGCCTCGACGCAGGAGGGTACGATTGCATCGTGAACTGCACATCCGTCGGCATGGCGGGTACCGGGACCGAGTCGCAGACCCCAATGGACCTTGCGGACGCGAGGCCGGGCGCGCTCGTCATAGACATCGTCTACCGCCCTGAAGAGACGCCGCTGCTGAAGGCTGCGAAGGCCGCCGGGCACCCGACCCTGGGCGGCCTCCCGATGCTCATATACCAGGGCGCCCTCTCCTTCGAACTCTGGACCGGCATTGGCGCACCCGTCGATGTCATGTTCGCCGCCGCGCGTAACGCCCTTCGCGGAGAGACGAGGTGAGCGCGTGATTATCCTCGGCATGATTGTGTGCCTTGTGATCTTCCTTGGTGTGGGTTGGGCCGTCTCCACGGAAATGTTCCAGCAGCGCACCTGGCGCCGCCGCGTGGAAGCGGGCGACACCCCCATCGTCGCCGCCCTTATCGAAGAGGCGCTTGAGACCTGGCGCCGGGCGCGGCCCCCGCGGGGCACGCCGTCGAACCTCTGGGCAGGCATCCAGGGGGCACAGCTCCTCGCCGTCACGGACCTCCCTTCCGCGGTGCTCTCTACCTCCGCTGAAGGCGAATTTCGCACGGAAGGAGGCACTCGTGTCCAGGTCTCGACGGCCCTCGACGAAGCCATCGCCCTCGCTACGAAGCTCGTCGACATGATGCTGTACGATGTCCCAAACCTTCGCCTCGGCACTGTGCGCGTGGATGTCTACTCCACCTTCACGGCCGCCGACGGGACTCCAGTGCAGCAGCCCATCCTCACTACCACCGCCGACCGCGCGACCGCCGACGTCCTCGCATGGGAGTCGTTCACGTCCCAGGAGATCCTCGCGCGGTTCGATACCCACTACGAGCGCCAACCGTCCGGCCAGGCAGCCCCCATCCCTCTCCCGCCCATCGATGGCGCCCTCCCCGAACAACCAGCCCAATCGACAATCGACAATCGACAATCGGCAATAGAGCCCGGGGGCTCGGCATGACCCACCTCCGCTGGCTCACAGCCGGGGAGTCCCACGGCAAAGGCCTCACGATAATCATCGAGGGTCTCCCCGCCGGCCTCCCGCTCTCCGAGGCCGACATCGCCTCCGACCTCTCCCGCCGCCAGGGCGGCTACGGCCGCGGTGGGCGCATGAAGATCGAGCAGGACCACGCCGAGATCATGGCCGGCGTCCGCCACGGCAAGACCCTCGGCTCCCCTGTCTCCCTCTGGATCCAGTACCGTGACTGGGTGAACTGGACGGAGAAGATGGCGATCGAGCCGGTCGACGCCGAGGTCGAGCGCGTCACCCGCCTCCGCCCCGGCCACGCCGACCTCCCCGGCGCCGTCAAGTACGGCTTCGACGATGTCCGCAACGTGCTGGAACGCGCGAGCGCCCGCGAGACGGCCGCACGCGTCGCCACCGGTGGCGTCGCCAAGCGCCTGCTCGCCGAGTTCGGCATCGCCTTCCACAGCCACACCCTCGCGCTCGGCGGCGTCCGCTCAAATGCCACGCAGCCCATCGACTGGGACGCGGTCGAGCATAACGCCGTACGTTCGGCCGACATCGCAATGGGCGAGGCCATGGTTGCCGCCATTGATGCCGCCAAGCACGACGGCGACACGCTCGGTGGCGAGGTCGAAGTGCGCGTCTCCGGCGTCCCCCTCGGGCTCGGCAGCTACGTCCACTGGGACCGCAAGCTCGACGGGCGCATCGCTCAGGCGATTTGCAGCATCAACGCCTTCAAGGGAGTCGGCTTTGGCGAAGGCTTCGAAGGTTCCGGCATGCGCGGCTCGGAGGTGCACGATGTCATCCTCCCGGCCGATAAGTGGAGCGACCACCCCTGGCAGCACGCCTCGAACCACCACGGCGGCATCGAAGGCGGCACCTCGACTGGCGAGGAGATCATCGTGCGCGCCGCCGTAAAGCCGATCCCCACACTCGCTCACCCCCTGCCCTCCGTGGACCTCGACACCGGCGAGGAGGTGCTTGCCCACTATGAGCGCAGCGATGTTTGCGTCGTGCCCGCTGCCGGCGTCGTCGCGGAAGCCATGATCGCGATCGTCCTCGCCGACGCCTGGCTGGAGAAGTTCGGAGGCGACACCCTCGACGAGATCCGCTCTAACCACGACCGTTACCTCGCCACCCTCGCCCCCCGCAATCGCCGGGCGTAACGTGTCGAAACGCTGTTATACTCAGTTGGATGCGAGTTCCTACGACCAACCTCCGTAGCCGCGTATTCGATTTCTTCTCTGCACGAGGACGAACAGACAACGCGTCCTCCGGCCTCGCGCTAAGGCGTCGCGAGGTGGAGCGCCACGCAGTAGATGTGTTCGGCGATCCCGCCGTGGCGAAGACGTGGATGGGACGTCCCAACCGGGCGCTCCTCAATCAGCAGCCCAGGGTTCTCCTCCACTCTCTCGAAGGCCTTGAGCAGGTAGAAGCGATACTCACGCGAATCGAGCATGGCGTTATCTCGTGATCACTGCCTGGCGGCTTTGCGAGGTGCGCTGGGCTAGATCTGCCTTCAGCGGCGAGGGCGCACGGCGCGCGGGTGGCCGTTGGAACTCGCCTGGTGTCGCCGTTGTGTACACTTCCGAATCACAGGCATTGGCGTTGGTAGAGCAACTCGTACACTTCGATCACGACACCCTTCCACGGCCCTACGCCGTCATCCGCGTGGACATCTCCGATGACCTGGTTGAGGAGGTGAGCGTCGCGGACATGCCCGGCACTTGGCGTGAGCCGACCGCGGATGGCCCGTCGTGGTCCCGGGCGTTTGGAGATCAGTGGGTCACCGAGAATCGGAGCGTGGCGTTGGCAGTCCCATCTTCAGTCGTTTCGGGGGAAAGGAACCTCGTTCGTAACCCTCTCCATCCGGACTTCGATCGAATCGGAATCGGTGATTCCCGCCCCTTCGACCTCGATCCGCGGCTGTGCTTTCACTTGCCGGGTGGCGCGCGATGACCGACACCATCGTCCTCGTGGGCCTCTCGGGCAGCGGCAAATCGACCGTCGGGCGCATCCTCGCCGAGCGCCTCGGGTGGACGTTCGCGGGCACGGACGAGGAGATCGCTCGCCTCCACGAGTCCACCGTGGGCGACGTCTTCACGCAACTCGGGGAGCCCCGCTTCCGCGAACAGGAGGCCCGACTGCTCGACCGCATGGCGGGGCAGCCGACAACGGTCGTCGCCACGGGCGGCGGCGTCCTGACAACGCCACGGGGCCGCCAGGCGGCGGCGCGCGGCCTCGTCGTCTGGCTCCGGATCTCGCCGGGGGAAGCGCACCGCCGCCTCGGCGCCGGTCCCGGGATCGAACACCGCCCGCTTCTCGCCCGGGACACACTCGCGCGCCTCAAGTCACTCCTCGCCGCTCGCTCGCATCTCTACGGCCGGGCGGACGCCATCGTCGACGTCGACCAGCGCACCCCGGAAGAGGTCGCGACGGCGATCGGCGCGTTGTGGCGGCAACATGAGCTGTGGAGTCGGCCGCTGGATCGGCTGGACCCCCTGCGCGGCATCGCCGCCGAGGTGCGAACCCAGCACTCCTCCAGCACGTACCCTATCGTCGTCCGCGACGATTCGCTCTCGGAACTCGGCGCCGTCTGCCGCGAGGTCGGGCTGCGCGGCCGCGCCTTCGTCCTCACCGACGAGACCATTGCCCCCCTCTACCGCAACCAGGCCCACCTGGCACTGGCGGCGTGTGGGTACGCGACGGAATCGCAGGTCATTCCGCCCGGCGAGGATCATAAGGATCTTGCCACGCTCGCCACGATCTACGACTGGCTCCTCGATCGTCGCATCGAACGGTCCGACTTCCTCGTCTGCCTCGGCGGCGGCGTTGTCACGGATATGGGCGGATTCGCCGCTGCCTCCATCCTCAGGGGTGTCCCCTTCGTCCATGTGCCCACCACGCTCCTCGGCATGGTGGACGCGGCCGTGGGCGGCAAGGCAGGCATCGACCATGCGCGCGGCAAGAACATGATCGGCGCCTTCGCCCAACCATCGGCTGTCGTCATCGACCCGCTTGTGCTTGCCACGCTACCCGAACGCCATCTCCGCAACGGCTGGGCGGAACTCGTGAAGCACGGGCTCATCCTCGACAGCGCCCTCCTCGCCGAACTCGAAGCTGCCGCGGCGTCTCCAGTACCAACCGCCCAGCACATCGCCCGGAGCGTCGCAATCAAGGCCCAGGTCGTCTCGGCGGACGAACGCGAAGCCGGCCTCCGCACGCTGCTTAACTACGGACATACGATCGGTCACGCGATTGAGGCCGCGACGGGCTACACGAAGTACCTCCACGGCGAGGCGGTCGCCATCGGGATGCATGCCGCCGCCATCATATCCGTGGAGATGCGCCTCCTCTCGCCCGCGGACCTCGCGCGCCAGCAGGCCCTGCTTCGCGCCTGCGGCTTGCCCGAAGCCGCGCCCGGCCTCGACATCGATGCCGTCCTCGATGCGACGCTCTCGGACAAGAAGGTGCGAGGTGGCGCTGTGCAATGGGTGCTCCTCGACGCCATCGGCCGGGCGGTCGTGCGCGATGATGTGCCGCCCGCGATTGTCCGCCGCGCGGCGGAAGCCGTCCTCGTATGAGCCTGGCATTCCGGCTTACCTCCAGCGATCGCTCGTCCCTCGCGCCTCGCACGGGGCTCCTCCGTACCGGCCACGGCGACATCCTCACGCCTGCGTTCATGCCCGTCGGTACCCTGGCGACGGTAAAGGCGCTGCTGCCCGAGGACGTTCGCGCAACCGGCGCCCAGGTCCTCCTGGTTAATGCCTACCACCTCTACCTCCGCCCCGGCGCCGACCTCATCGCCCGGCTCGGCGGCGTCCATGCGTTTATGGGCTGGGACGGCCCCATCCTCTCCGACAGCGGCGGGTTTCAGGTGTTCTCCCTCGCGAAGCTGGGCAAGGTCGAGGAACGCGGCGCCCATTTTCGCTCCCACATCGATGGCTCCGAGCACTTCTATAGCCCCGAGGTCGCCATAGACGTCCAGCGTGATCTCGGCGTCGATATCGCCATGCCCCTGGACCATGTCCTCCCGGGCCAGGCCGCTTACGCGGCGGCGAAAGATGCCGTCGAGCGCACCCTGCGCTGGTACGCCCGCAGCCGCGAGGCCGCCGGTGCGCTGCCCACCTTCGCCATCGTCCAGGGTGGAGTCTATGAGGACCTCCGGCGCTGGCACGCGCGCGAAGTCGCGAACATGGACCCTCCCGGGTACAGCATCGGCGGCCTCTCCGTCGGCGAATCAAAAGAGGACATGTGGGCCATGACCGAAGTCGTCAACGACGAGCTCCCTGTCGACCGTCCACGCTACCTCATGGGCGTGGGCAGCCCCGAGGACCTCGTCGACGCCGTGGCTCGCGGGGTCGACATGTTTGACTGCGTGCTCCCCACCCGCCTCGGGCGCAACGGCGGCCTCTTCACCGACGACGGGCGCGTCTCCATCCGCAACAGCCGCTACCGCGAGGAGTCCGGGCCGATCGACTCCGATTGCGACTGCACCTCCTGCGCGCGTTTCAGTGCAGCCTACCTTCACCATCTCTTCCGCAACGACGAGCTTCTCGCCTATCGCCTCGCTTCGATCCACAACATCCGCTACCTCGTGCGCCTCACGGAACGCATGCGCGACGCCATCGCCGGCGGATCTTTCGCGACATTCAAACGCACTTTCCTGGACCGCTATCAGCCTGCGCGGGAGTCTGCGCGCGACGATCAACGAGAGAAATGGCGCGCGCGCACGGCCAGGGGCACAGCGGAGTGACCACGGTCGCGGAATCGCGCTCCGCGGTCGACGGCCCTCGATTGCCACTGCGGCCGTTTCTCGGCTGCGTGTTCGCCATCGACGTACTCGCCATGCTCGTGGTGATCGCCTATGGAAGCGCCTACCTCATCGATGTCCTCGATGCATCCCCCAGCTACCCGGCGTACTCCCTCGGCGTCTACGGTCTCGTGAAGCTCGTCACGGCACCCATCGGCGGGCGCTTCCTCGACCGCTCATCCATCCGCGCCGGCGTGGTCGCCGCAATCGCCCTCAATCTCATCGGCCTCGGCCTCATGCTCGCCTGGCACAGCCCGGTCGGCTACGTCGCGGGAGTCGCCTTCCTCTCGGCCGGCATCGCCTTCAGTTGGCTCGCGGTATTCCACATCCTCGGCGTGGCCACCGTGCCGGCCACCCGCGCTCGCATCACATCGCACATGTCCATTACCTCGGCCGTGGCGACGGCCTGCGGCTTCGGCATCGGTGGCCTCCTGGGGGACGCCTGGCAAGTAGCGTTCATCGTCGGCATCGGCTGCGCCGTAATCGCCGGCAGTCTCCTCTACCTCGTGGCCGGCGTGGCGTCGCGTACCCGCGCCGAAACTTCCGCCGCCGAGCGGCATCCCTCCCCCATCCAGCCCCCGGCGCCGATTGCGGCTCGCATGCAGGCGGTGGCTGCCACGAACGGGCTCGCCCACTCCGCCGCTATCGCCGGAGTGGGCGGCGTCTTTGGCCCCTTCGTCCTTCACACCCTGGACCTCACGCTCCTCCAGGGGAGCATCGCCCTGCTCCCGGGTATCGGCGCGGGCGCGCTCGCCATGTGGTTCGCAGGCCGCCGCTCCCGGCATGGCCGCCGTCTGCGCGAGCTCGCCGTCTGTTACGCCATCGGCGCCGCCGGACTGCTCGCGCTGGCGTTCACCGGCGCCTGGTACACCTTCGCCGGGGTGGCCCTCCTCCTCGGCGTGGCCATTGGCGGCGCCACCCCGCTCATGGGCGCCACTATCCTCGACGTATCCCACGGGGGCGAAGGCAAGGCCTCCATCCTTGGCTGGCTCTTCTTCGCCCAGGGAATCGGCAGCGTCGCCGGGCCCGTGCTCGTCGGCCTCGTCATCTCGCTGCTGGGCGTGCGCGAGGCAGTCCTCTTCCTGGCGCTCTTCGACGTGGTGATCGTCGGCGTGCTCCTCGCGAGCGCGCGTCTGGAGTCCCTCTAGCGGTTCTCCGCGCATTTGCCTCTTGGGAACAGGACAGCTACGGTAATCGGGTACTCGCTTCGTCAAGAGTGGTGGCGAAGCGGATGGTTCGGCCCCCCACGGGCGGCCGGGCTATTGAGTTGACAGCCTTTTTTCGATCGGCTAGTCTTCTCGTTCGGGCCTTTCGCAGGCCGGCGCACTTTAACAACTGGATAGCGGACGAAAGAGAACGTTCGGAAACCCGTTTTACGGAACCTGACAGCTGCTTTGCAGTTGTGAAGTTTTGTTTTTTGGAGAGTTTGATCCTGGCTCAGGACAAACGCTGGCGGAATGTATTAGGCATGCAAGTCGCACGAGCCTTCGGGCTAGTGGCGGACGGGTGAGTAACACGTGGGTAACCTGCCTCGTAGTGGGGAATAACTCTCCGAAAGGAGAGCTAATACCGCATAACACCCCCGGTGAGAATCCGGGTCGTAAAAGCTCCGGCGCTACGAGAGGGGTCCGCGGTCGATTAGCTTGTTGGTGGGGTAACGGCTCACCAAGGCGACGATCGATAGCTGGTCTGAGAGGATGGTCAGCCACACGGGGACTGAGATACGGCCCCGACTCCTACGGGAGGCAGCAGCTAAGAATCTTGCGCAATGGGCGAAAGCCTGACGCAGCAACGCCGCGTGGGGGACG
>JBKKBS010000061.1:0-4080 GCA_046713815.1 Tepidiformaceae bacterium | reverse complement strand
CGCGTATACCGCGCCCGCCGCCCCCGGAGACGGCTTTGATGACCATCGACCCCCCCGCGCCCAGAGAGGCGAAGAAGTCTCGCGCTTGCTCCAGGCTCACGGACCCGGCGCTCCCCTTGAGCACCGGAACTCCGCACTCCAGGGCGACGGACCGCGCACGTACTTTGTCGCCCAAAGTCTCGAGGGTCTCCGCGGAGGGCCCGACAAAGATGAGTCCCGCCTCGCCGCAGCGTCGGGCGAACTCCGCACTCTCGCTGAGAAACCCGTAGCCAGGGTGCACAGCATCGCACTCGAGATCACGGGCCACCTCGACCATCTGGGCCGCGTCCAAATAGGCGGCTACACCAACCCCTCGGAGCGGGTGTGCTTGGTCCGCACGAACGACGTGAAGGGAGCCGCCATCATCCTCGGAGTAGACCGCTACGGTGGGGATGTGCACTTCCGCCGCAGTTCGAATAATGCGAACGGCAATCTCACCGCGATTCGCGATGAGCAGGCGCGAGATGGCCATGAAGTACCCCTGGCTGGCGTTATACGCACGCGAATGTTGTTGACGTGTACATAGCTGAACGGCGCGGACGCTGATGCGCAAGTGCCTGCTCCACAGCGCCCGGACTGGTGCGCTGCCTCGGCAACCGTCTTCGCACCGCGCATCACTCCTTGCACCACAGTTTATTCGCGACGAGCCAACCTGCTGAGCCTCATTGGATGCAATGACTTCCGCAATCACCACCGCCGAGTGGAAGCCCGAGCGCGTCCTCGAGCTCACGCGCGCCGAATTTCTGGCGCTCAAGAACGCAATCCGGCCAACCCAATTCTGACGGCTCAGTTTGTTGGCCTGGGTCAGGATGTAAGGCGTGGGTCTGCTGGGGTAAAGCGTCCGGTTGCACACCGCCTGGAATTGGGTGTCCTCACTAAGACAACTGGCGTCGGCCGGGGGCCGAGCTTTCGGTAACGTCGGTTATCAGGCCGTCCCCAGGCTCGCGGACGCTACCACCGTGTGTAGAATCTAGTTGGTATCCCCAATCCCCCGGAGCAGCCATTGTCCACGATTGCCGGAATGTCGAAGGACCGCCTCAAGCGCATCGATTCGTTTCTGGATCAGCGCTACATCCAGACTGGAAAGTATGCCGGGGCGCTCACCCTCGTCTCGCGCAAGGGCGAGGTCGCCCACTGTTCGGCCCAGGGGCTGATGGACGCCGAGCGCGACAAGCCCGTGCGCGACGATACGATCTTCCGCATCTACTCGATGTCCAAACCGATCACATCCGTCGCGCTGATGATGCTCTATGAAGAGGGCGCGTTCCAGCTCGATGACCCGGTGCACAAGTTCATTCCAGCCTGGGAACACCTGGCCGTTTGGGTCACCGGCGCCTGGCCGAACTTCGTCACCAGGGCATCCGAGCGGGCGATGAGCATGCGCGACATCCTGTCGCACCAGAGCGGCCTCACCTACGGCTTTCATGTGCGCAACTCCATCGATGCCGCCTATCGGGAGCTCGGTGTGATGGAGCGGGGCGGTCCGGCGGTCCTTGGCCCGGCGCGCGAGGCCCACCCCGATGCCGAGGACGAAACCCTGGCGAAGAGCATCGAGAAACTGACGAAGCTGCCACTGCTCTTTACTCCCGGCACCGCCTGGAACTACTCGATTTCGACCGACGTTTGCGGCTATCTCGTCGGAGTTATCAGCGGTCAATCGTTTGATCAGTACCTCCAGGAGAGGATCTTTGGGCCGCTCGGCATGATCGATTCCGGCTTCAGCGTCCCGGATGGCAAGCTCGAGCGGTTCGCCGCCTGTTATGCCGCTGCACCGGGTGGCAAGCGCGTGCTGCAGGATGACCCGGACACGAGTCTCTATCGAAAGCACCCAAAGCTCTTCAGTGGCGGCGGCGGCCTCGTCGCCACTGCCGGCGACTACCTCCGCTTCTGCCAGATGCTGTTAAACGGCGGCGAGCTTGACGGCGCGCGTCTGCTCTCGCGCAAGACGATCGAGTTGATGACGATCAATCACCTTGCCGGCGGACAGGATCTGGCAGCACTTGCACCTCCGGGCCTGTTCAGCGAAGGGGCGATGAGCGGCACCGGCTTTGGCCTGGGCTTCTCCGTGCTGATGGACCAGCGGCTTGCCCAGATCAGTGGCTCGCCCGGTCAGTACGCCTGGGGCGGGGCTGCCAGCACCGGCTTCTGGATCGACCCGCGCGAAGAACTCATCGTCATCTTCATGACGCAGCTCCTTCCCTCAAGCACGTACCCCATCCGGCGCGAGCTCCAGACCCTCGTCAATGCTGCGATTGTGGAATGAGCGGCCAGGGTGGGTAACCTGGATGCTTCCGCGACACGTAGGCGGGTGTCGACGGGTTCGGTCGTTGAGTATTGGTGTAAGGTAGGCACCAGTCTTAGATAGATGCGAACGAGGCCCACCGATGATTCTCACGTCACTGGAAGTCGACCCGAAAGCGTTTGAAGCGCGGACGGGATGGGCGATTAAGCCGCAGGGCGCGTGTAAGGGAGACATCTGTGTGCCACTCCCGGCCGGTGCAGCCGACGGCGGGCTCCTTGATGCATCGGTCCTCTCCGAACGGTTGGGCATGCCCCTCGTCCTCGACGAGGGCACGGGTATCCAGGCGCTGGGGCCTGAGGCGATGGGGCGCGCTCTCACCACCGCGGAAGCGCCCGAAGTCGTCCTCCCGGACATCAATGGCAACGAATTCCGCCTGAGTTCGCTGCGAGGCCAGAAAGTGTTAATGGTGGCCTGGGCATCCTGGTGAGGATGCCGGCTTGACCTGCCCGTGTGGCAGGCGCTTCGAGCGGAACTTCATCCCAGGGGTCTCGAAATCGTCACGGTCGCGCTGGACGTAGACGCCGAGGCGCCGCGCCAGTGGATCGAACGGGCGAAGCCTGAACACCCGTCGCTCGTCGATAGCGCGCACCTCGTGGACGAACTGCTAGGCATGGTGAACGTGCCAAACGGGGTGTGGATCGACGAGGACGGCGTGATCGTGCGTCCCGCCGAGCCGGCCACGCCGGAGCGGACCGCGCCGCGGTCGGCGCCCCGCGAGCTTCCACCGGACGCGCCCGAATATCTGCGCGAAGTGATGGCGGAGGCACGGAACATCCGCACCGAGCCGGCGAAGTACACAGCCGCCCTGCGCGACTGGGTCGAAAAGGGCAAAGCGAGCCGGTACGCACTGTCTCCGGACGAGGTGATCGAGCGCAGCGGCAAGCGGGACGTCGCCGAAGCCACGGCGGCTGCGCAATTTGAGCTGGGTCAGCACCTCTGGCAGAGCGGCCGCCAGGACCTTGCGCCGCTCCATTGGCGCGAGGCGCACCGGCTCCAACCGGACAACTGGACGTACAAGAGGCAGGCGTGGGTGCTCGCCGATCCGCTTCAGGGACCGACGGAGCTGTATGACTCGGACTGGGTGACAGACACGCGAAAGATCGGAGCAGAGAACTACTATCCGCCACTGAATCTTGACTGAGGCCGAGACGCAGTTCATCAAGCCAATCCAATCGCTATCCCGCGGCCCCCTACGGTGTTTGACCCGGGTCCGCTTCCGCTGCCGAAAGGAACCGACGAGTGACATATCAACCGGGAGGACGAGGCGGGGCTGCGCTTGACGAGGTGGATGACCAAGCAATTGTTCTGGGCTGGTGGGAGGCAACTGCCTTATAGGGGTGCTTGCGCGTCGGGCGTATGCTGGCGGTGAGGTGAGTCATGGTCACGGCAACACCCCGATAAGGCAACGGCTAAGCGCTCAAGATGCGGGCTTCCTCTACTCGGAGACGGCCAACGGACCCATGCATGGCGGGCGGTGGGCTTGCGGACGAGCCGATGCTCGACCGTTCGAAGCCACTTTGGGGAGACGCATTCGTTCGAAGGAGTGGGCGATCGGACCGTACTCCTCACGAAGGTCCACCATTGCATGATCGACGGGGTGTCAGGCGTCGAACTCTCGACGGTGTTGATGGATTTCGAGCCCGATGTTGCCCCTACGCAGACGGGACAGGCGTGGAATCCCTCGCCATTGCCCGGCCCGGCGGTTCTGATCGGGCAGGCGGTCATGGACTCTCTCCAGG
>JBKKBS010000060.1:0-8917 GCA_046713815.1 Tepidiformaceae bacterium | reverse complement strand
TCACACGCGACCATGTGCGCCTCGGCTTCCGTGCCGACCGAAGCTTCCGCGGCACCAAGCTCCAGGACGACCTGCTGACGCACGTCACGCATGACGACTTGCTGGAGTTCGGCCTCATTCCCGAGTTCGTCGGCCGCCTGCCCATGGTCGTGGGCCTCTCGTCGTTGGACGAGGACTCGCTCGTGCGCATCCTGACGGAGCCCAAGAACGCGCTTGTGAAGCAGTATCAGCGCTACTTCGGCATGGATGGCGTCGAACTCGTCTTCACGGACGACGCCTTGAAAGCTATCGCCCAGAACGCTATCAAGCACAAGACGGGCGCCCGCGGTCTTCGCACCGTGCTCGAGGACACGCTGATGGAAGTGATGTACGAGATCCCTGGACGCAGCGACGTGCGCAAGTGCGTCGTCAGCGCCGAATCCGTCAACAACCACCAGCGCCCGCTCTTGCTGACGCGCGGCGGCCAGGCAGTCGACGTCGACAAGCCCGAGATCGAAGAGAAGAGCCAGAGCGCCTGACGCGGCGCTCACTGAATTCGTGTCGAGTGGGGCCGGGCGACCGGCCCCTTCTTCGTGCCCGGTGCTTATAGTGGCGAGATGTCCGCAATCGAAACCCACGACCGTATGGTCGCCGCCTACAACGAGCAGCAGGCGCGGATCAACGCGCGGCGTCCCGGCGAGGACATCTGGACGGGCGCCCTCGCGGCGCGCTTCCGCGACAACCCGCGCCGTCCACTCGACCCGACGCTGGCGTCGATCGCCGCTGACCTACGGCCGGACGATGTGCTGATAGATGCTGGCGGCGGCGCGGGGCGCATGAGCCTGCCGCTCGCCCTGCGTTGCCGCGAGGTGCTGAACGTCGACCCTTCCGAGGGCATGCGGCAGGAGTTCGAGTCGGTTCGAACCGAGGCGGGCATCGAGAACGCCCGCTTCGTGCAGACTGATTGGCTCCAGGCCGAGGCTCCGGAAGGGGATGTCGCGCTCGCGGGCCATGTGACCTACTTCGTCCCAGACATCCGCGCCTTCGTCCAGAAACTGCACAACTCCGCCGGGCGGCGAGTCTTCATCAGCGTGAACAGCGTCCCGCCACCGAATTCGGGCGCCGACCTGTTCGCTCTCCGACATGGCGAGGAGCAGGCGCTCGTGCCCGGTCATGAACAACTAGTGCCTATGCTCTGGGAGTTGGGGCTTCTCCCCGAAATTCGGGTGCTTCCCCCATTACGACTGGGCGACGGCGGCCGCTACGCAGGTCGCTTCGCCACGAGAGAGGACGCGATTGCCTCGCTCGCCCCGGCGCCCCTCGATCCAGCCGGTGACCCGGACACGCTGCGCGCGCTCGGCGAAGCGCACTTCGACACGCTCTTTGTAGAGCGCGATGGCGCCTGGTATCGCACGCCAAGCGCCGATGCGCGGCCGATCCTCGTCACCTGGGAGACTTCGTAACCGGTCCGATCGCGATGGAACTGACAACTCATAGGCGACCCAGGACCGACGCCAGCGTGGCAGAATAGCCAGGCGCGTCCGCGTGGCGCGGGAGGTTCGCATGCTTACGTACGTCGACCGTGTCCAGCTCGTGGTCCCGGACCGCAAGGCCGCGGCGAACACCTGGAAGGAAATCTTCGGCGCCGAGCAGGTCGGTGAGAGCGATTCGCAGACGCTGGGCGCGAAGATCACGACCGTGCAGGCGGGGAGGAGCGAATTTGAGTTTCTCGAGCCCACGGGCGACGGCCCGGTCGGAGATTGGGCGGGCAGCTGGCGGCAGGGCCTCTTCGGCGCCGGCTTCAGCACGCCCAGTCTGCCCGATATGGAGCGCCACCTCGGATCGCAGGACGTGCCATATACAGTCGAGGACGGCCGTATCTTCATCGCCGGCGACGTGACCGATGGCATGCCGACGACGATCACCGAGGACGTCACGCGCGAAAAGGTCGGCCACATCAACTATCTCTACGAGGTCACGAACCCGGTGGCCGACTGGCAGGACACGGCCGCGAAGTACACGCGCATGTTCGGCCTGGAGCCAACGCACTACTCACCTATCAACAGCAAGTTCTACGGCTATGAGGGCACCCTCACCCTCTTCGACCCGCCGAACCGCCTGGACCGGATCGAGGTCACCCAGACCTCGGGCGACAGGGCCATGGACCGCTTCTTCCAGCGCCGCGGCCAATCGCTCTACATGTGCTACATCGAGACCGATGATGTCGAGGGACTGGCGAGCCGGCTGCGCGCCCGTGGCGACCGCTACACGGCCAGCGAGGACCGTCCAGCGGAGACCGGGCTGTTCATCCACCCCAGCGCACTGTTTGGAATGCTCATGGGCGTCAGCCTGACGAACTACGCGTGGGTCTGGAGTGGGCGTCCCGAACTTGCGGGCGCAGGTGCGGCGGAAACGTACAGGGCGCACTGAGCCATAACCCGGGTGTAAGCCCGATTCCTGTAGAATGGCCGGGTAGAAGGAACGCACAGTGAACCGTGAAGCCAACATTGCCGTGCTGCTCGAGAAGCGAGCCGAAGACATCCGCCGCCTGGGCCTCGACGAGGCCGATGCAACCGCAAGACGAACCAGTACCTGGGGCGCGGCCGAGCACCGCAAGATTCGCGACGGCATCGAGAAGGCCTACAGCGAAACCCGGCGCGCATTTGAGCAGATGTCGGATGCCGAACTCGACGCACTTGTCGCGCAGCCGTCGTAGCGGCGTCCGCTCCACGCGGACATGCTGACCGGTCGCTGACGCTTCGGCTCTGAGTCTGCTAATGCGCGAGCAAGACGCCGATCGCGACCGCGCCGAAACCGATGACGGCGAGAACGATCGGCGGGTCCGTGAAGAGGATCTGGTCTGGAGCGTCGGTGCTGCGCACGCCGTTGAGGAGGAGGAGGTAGCGGAAAAGGGCGAACGCAACGAACGGCAGCGTGAGCGCCATCGAGCCGTCGCTGGGCACATTCGAGGACTCGATCGTATAGAGCGCGTAGGAGAGCAGGGCCGTGGCGGCGCTGATGACGAGCAGCTGGCCAAGGATTTCGCCGCTGTATTGGGCCAGGGCGGGCCGATGAGCGGCCGCATCGGACCCCAGCTGACGGAACTCCGCCCAGCGCTTGCTTGAGGCGAAAAAGAACGCCGCGAAGCTCGTGCAGACGTAGAGCCAGGGGCTGATCTCGACGTCGATTGCCGCTGCGCCAGCGACCGCGCGCGCCACCACACCCCCGCAGAGGATGATGATGTCGAGCATCGCGATCTCCTTGAGGCCCCAGGAGTACAGCAGCATCATCACGGCGTACCCCGCGAGGATCGTCCCCCCGGTGGTGTCGAGCGCGAACCCGGCGGGGATTGCTCCGGCGAGCAGCACGAGCGCGGCGACCCGGGCCGTGCCGACACCAAGCGCCCCGCGGGCGATGGCCCGGTGTTGCTTACGCGGGTGGAGGCGGTCGGCATCCCGGTCTCGGATGTCGTTCACAAGGTAAATGGCGCTCGAAACCAGGCACCAGAGGGCGAAGAGGGCGGCGCTGCGCCAGAGCAGCGGCCACCAGGTGTCAGCGTCGCCGGCCCGCCAGGAGCGGCCAGCGCTGAAGATAAATGCGGCAAAGACGATGGCGTTCTTGGGCCACTGGTACGGGCGCATCGCCTCGACAAGGGGCGGGAGCACGAACGCACGGCTTGAGACTGCCGCATCGGTTGTCATATGGCGTCCCGCGTGATCGCGGCCCACTGGCCGTTCACAGCAGCGACGAACGCATCGGTGTCCGCGGGGAAGACGGCGTTGCCCGCCCCGGCAGCCGCCCAGACCTGTTCGAAGCGACGCAGGCTGTCATCCACCACGATGTCACAGGGCGCCGTGAGCCCAACGGGGGAAACGCCGCCTACGGCATACCCCGTACACGCAAGCACCTCGTCCGGGCCGCCCATCTTGAGCTTCTTGCGGCCAACGCCAAGCAAGTCCGCGAGCCTCGCCGTGTCCACCTGGCGGTCGCCAGCCACGAGCGCCAGCGTCGGCCGCCCGTCGGCCATGAAAAAGAGGGTCTTGACGATCTGGCCGAGTTCACAGCCGACGGCGGAAGCCGCCTCCGCCGCGGTATGGGTGCTCGCCTCGAATTCGCGCACACGGCCCGGCAGGCCGAGTGCCGCGAGGGCGGCGTCCGCGCGATCCTGAGGCCTCACGACGCCGATGGTAGCGGCCGCCTGCCGTTCATCACAGGCTGGTGTCCGCGTCAGGCGGCGCGCCGTAGGCCGGCCAGGCGTCGTTCCCGGCGAGCAACGCCCGCAGGTGGTTGATTTCGCCCGCGTGATACAGGTCGTGCTGGATGATCACACCGATCAGCCAGCGGGTGGGCTCCATCGCTCCCCAGTTCGCCTTCCGAGGCCGCGAGAGGTCGTCGTCCGAGAGTTCGTCGACGTGGTGATACAGTCGGCGCTGCCCTGCACGCAGCCAGTCGATCACCTCAGCCATGTGCGGCTCCGAGTGCGGCCACGGGTTTACAAGCTTCGAACCCCACTGCAAATGCCCTGAGCCGAAGGCGTGGTCGTCGTACATGTACTTGCAGGCGCCGATGTGAAGCAACATCTCCTTGATGGTCCGCGACCCACCGGACGCGGCGACGTTCCAGGTCGATTCGTCCACATCGCGAAGGTTGCACAGGATGGAGTGACCGTCCCCGTCCTGGCCGGGATCGCCCTCGAACGCTTCGCGAAGCTGGTAGAGAATCTCGTCGACGCCCGTGTGACTCATGGCCTGGCTCCCAGACTTGATTGTCATGGCGATGCTACCACCGTGACGAGGCGTTGCGCTCGGACATGGATCGTCGCTAGCCTTCGACGATGGCGCGTGTCCGGGCTGATGTGCTGTTGGTGAACAAGGGGCTCGCCGAGACGCGCGAACGCGCGCGTCAGTTGATCATGGCGGGACAGGCGCGGGTCGGCACGACGAAGCTCGTAAAGCCGGCGACCATGCTCGACGAGTCCGCCGCCATCGAAGTCGACGAACCACAGAAATACGTGAGCCGCGGCGGGCTGAAGCTGGAAGGGGCGCTGAGCGCGTTCGCAATCGAAGTGGCCGGGCTGCGATGCCTCGATCTCGGCGCCTCCACGGGCGGATTCACGGATTGCCTTCTTCAGGCCGGCGCCGGGAGTGTCATTGCCATTGATGTCGGGCGCGCGCAGCTCCACCAGAAGCTACGCAACGACCCGCGTGTCACATTGCTCGAAGGCGTGAACGCCCGCGCGCTGCCGGACCTGCCCCCGATCGACCTGTTCGTGGCTGACCTCTCATTCATCTCGCTGCGCAAGGTGCTGCCCTCGGTAGCGACGCGGGTGGCGCCGTGCACGCCGGGCGTGGTGTTGTTCAAACCGCAGTTCGAGGCGGGCCGCGCGGATGTCCCGCGTGGTGGCGTAATCAGGGACAGCGCCCTGCGGCAACGCGTGCTCGATGAGTTCACCACCTGGGCCAGGGAGGCCGGTTGGAACGTGAAAGAGACGATGGAATCGCCAATTCGTGGCGGGAGCGGCAATATCGAGTACCTTGTGCACGTTAAATCGCCGGAGGATCGCCCGTGCTGAAGCGCGCCGCCATATTCCACCACCCCCAAAGCGAGGGTGCCGCCGTCTTCGCTGGCCAGCTCGCCCGCGAATTCACCCGCGCGGGCGTCGAATCGTTCGTGAAGGACGCGTGGGGAGAGATGGAGGAACCGCGCCTGGCGGGCAGTGAGCTGATGGTGTGCATCGGCGGCGACGGCACGGTGCTCAGGGCCGCGCGGATCAGCGTGCCGCATTCCGTGCCCATCCTTGGCGTGAACATGGGCCACCTCGGGTTCCTCACGGACATGAGCCCGCGCGACCTGTTCAACAACATGGAACGTGTGCTGGAGATGGATTGGCGCATCGAGGAGCGCATGATGGTCCAAGGCGTACACAAAGATGCGCCCAAGGGGCCCGCGGTCGAATACCACGGCTTGAACGACATCGTCGTCAGCCGGAGGCAGGCCGGGCGTCCGATCTACGTCGATGTGGTGATAGACGGCGCGCGGCTGGCGGTCTACCGCTGCGACGGGATCATCGTCGCTACTCCGACGGGAAGCACGGGCTATTCCCTCAGCGCCGGCGGCCCGATCCTCACACCCACGGAACACCACCTCGTGCTCACTCCCGTGTCGGCGCACCTGGCGCTGGGCCGCTCGTTGGTGCTCCAGCAGGATTCGAACATTGAGCTGCAAGTGACATCCGACAACGGCGCCATCCTCTCCGTGGACGGCCAGGAGGATGTGCCGATCAGCAGCGGCGCGGTCGTCACCGTGCGCGTGAGCCCCCACTCAACCCGCTTCGTGCGCTTCAGCGACCCCGCGACGTTCTTCTCGGACCTGGCGGAGAAGCTCGAATTCCAGCTTTCAAGCACGGTGAACCCACCCCGTGCTTGAACGCATCGCGATCACCGGGTTCGCCGTCGCCCGGTCGGTGATCGTGACACCGGGCCCGGGCCTAAACGTCTTCACGGGCGAAACCGGGGCGGGCAAGTCGCTTGTCGTCGACGCGCTGGCGTTCGTGTTCGGTGCACGCCGCGGGCGAGAGGTGATCGCCAGCGGCTCGGAACGGGCGACTGTGGAGGCGACGCTTCTTCTGCCGGAGAGGGAGACGGTCCTCGAACGCACGATCGGGCTCTCGGGACGCTCATCGGCGCGCATCGATGGCGAGAGCGCGACGATCGAACAGTTGCAGGCGCTGGCCGAGCGCGTCGTCGACATCCATGGCCAGTCCGAGCACCTCGCCATCCTGCGCCCGCCGGTGCAACTCGCAGCGCTCGACGCGTTTGCAAAGCTTGAGGGCGCCCGGCAGCAGGTCACCGGGCTCGTCCGGGAGCTGCGTGAAGTGCGGCGAGAGACCGTGGCGCTTCGCACGGACGAACGAGAGCGAGAGCGGCTGATCGACCAGTTGCGGTTCGAGTTGGGCGAGATCGAGGCGGCGGCGCTGGTTCCCGGCGAGGACGATTCCTTGCGGCAGGAGCAGTCCCGGCTGGCGAACGCGACGAAACTGCGGGAACAGGTCGCGCAGGCAGTAACGGGGCTCGAAAGCGGTTCGTCGAACGCCATCTCCGGATTGGTCGGGGATCTTGCCAGTCGCGACGCCACCGCCATGGAACTTGCGGATCTCGCGGCCTTACTGGAGTCCACGGCCGACGACCTGTTGCGCGGACTGCGGCAGTACCAGGACACCGTGGAGGAAAACCCGGCGCGTCTCAGCGAGGTCGAGGTCCGGCTGGACCACATCGCACGCCTGCGGCGAAAGTACGGGCAGTCGGTAGACGACATCATCGCCTATGGGCGGGAAGCGGATGCCCGCCTGGCCGCCCTCACGGGAACGGGCGCCTCGCTGGAGGCCCTGGAAGCACGGGAAGGGGAACTGGTATCGCGGCTGGCGGACAGCGCCGCGGCGCTGTCGTTGTCACGCCGCGGCTCCGCGGGCAACCTCGTCCGAGCGATCGCTTCAGAATTGGAACACCTGGGCATGGGCGGCGCCATGCTGTCGGTTGGTTTCGGCTGCGACGACGACGCGAACGGCGTGCCGGTCACGTTGCCCGACTACGAGGTGGTGATCACGGAGCGGCCCGCCGGGGATGGCGGGGAGCCGTTTCCACGGGCATTCACCGAGTCGGGAGTGGACCGCGTCGAGTTCCTGGCCTCGTTCAACGAAGGTGAGGCGCCGCGGCCGCTCTCGACGGTTGCCAGTGGCGGCGAGACATCCCGCTTCCTGCTGGCGCTCACGACGGTGCTCGGTTCCGCCGCGGAATCACGCCTGGTGGTGCTCGACGAGGTGGATGAGGGCGTGGGCGGGCGGGCCGGGGCGATGGTGGGTGAGGCGTTGTCGCGGTTGGCGGAACGGCACCAGGTCTTGTGCATCACCCACCTGCCGCAAGTGGCGGCCTTCGGCGAACGCCACTTCGTTGTGACGAAGCATGTCGACGGCGGCACGACCCACTCGTCGGTGCTGGAGGTCGATGGCGCGGCACGCGTGGACGAACTGGCGTCAATGCTCGGGGGCGTGACGGAAGCCAACCGGGCGGCGGCGCGTGAACTATTGGCCGACGAGGAGTCGCGGGTAGGGATTCTGTCCGTGGCCGCTGGAGACGCGACAAGCGACCGGACTTAGTCGATCATCGCGACGGCTTCGATTTCGACGAGCCAGCGCGGGTCGGCGAGGGAGGAAACGACAAGGAACGTGCTCGCGGGCATCTCTCCAGCTTTGAAGAAGGTCGCGCGGGCCGCGCCGATTGCAGGGCGGTGGGCGAGGTCGGTGGTGAAGACGGTGAGCTTGACGATGTCATCCATCGTCCCGCCGCAGGCCTCCACGACCGCCTTCAGGCTCTCCAGCGCGCCTTTCGCCTGGGCGCCGGCGTCGCTTTCGCCGATCGGGTTGCCACGGGCATCCATCGCGACCTGTCCCGAGATGAAGACGGGCGTGCCAGTCTTCTTGATGGCGTGGGAGTAGTTGGGTGAGTTGAAGAGGCCGTCGGGTTTGATGATTTCGCGTGTCATGGGGCAATGCTACTTGACTCGTGAGCACCGTGGGCAGGAGCGCCGCGAGCGGAGAATGCAATGGATCTGCTGTGCGACTTCGCGGAGCTGACACGGTAGACTGGCGGGCGAGTGCATCGCACGGAAGGAGAAACAAGATGGTGAAGTTCGGCCTGTACGTACCGCTCGAGGCGAAGCCCGGCAAGGAAGCCGAGCTTGAAGCCTTCCTCAAAGGCGCTCAGGCGCTCGTTGATGCGGAACCCGCGACGACGGCGTGGTTCGCGACCCGCATGGGACCCTCGACATTCGGCATCTTCGACGTGTTCCCAGATGAAGACGGACGTAACGCGCACCTCTCGGGGAAGGTGGCTGAGGCGCTTATGGCGAATGCCAGCGAACTCCTCGCTTCGCCGCCGGACAT
>JBKKBS010000059.1:0-2788 GCA_046713815.1 Tepidiformaceae bacterium | reverse complement strand
TGGGCTCGGAGTTGTGTATTAGAGACAGCAGCCTGCCTTCCTCGCGCATCCCAAGAAACTTCTGCCATTTCACCATCAGGTGGTTCTCGGCGGCGACGGTCCCGTGGATCCGTTGCAACTTCAGTTCATCGAACGCCAACTCGTATAGGAGTTTCATAGCTTCGACGGCCGCGGGTACTCCTCTTACGGCATTCGGTTCCCCAATGAGGAAGCGCGCCGTCTCAGCCCGCCGGTTCACGGTATCGATACCAACCAGAGATAGCATCCCGACCGGCGCGCCGGAACGAAGCTCGATGATGAAATTCAGCTCGTTGCCAGGCCGCGACTCGATCCACGCGATCTGTTCAGAAACCGTCTCGGCCCCTCTGTTCAGGTAGGTTGTGCGATCCCCCTGGCGCCATGCCAACGTCAACTCGGCATCGTCCATCCGGAGTGGCCTGAGGACGACGTGACGTCCCTCGAGCACGAGCTTGGACCGATCCATCCCGTTTGCCTCGTCGGTCACCCGGAAGCGCTCGGGCTCGTGCGCGCCGTCGCGAACGCGAACGAGCGCATGGCGTCGATCACCATGTCAACCTGGACTTCACTGACATGCGGGCCCATGGGCAGGCTGATGCACTCTCGGTGGATCGCTTCCGTTATGGGGAATGCGCCCACCTTCAGCCCGAGGTGGCCATAGGCGTCTTGGAGATGGGGCGGTACCGGATAGTGCAGGAGCGTCTGCACGCCTCGGGACGTGAGATGCTCCCGTAGGGCTTCGCGTTCACTGGATCGGATGACGAAGAGGTGCCAAACGTGATCGCCGCCCGCGACGACCGCCGGCAGGCCGACCGGCAGATCTGCCATCTCCGTGACGTAACGCATCGCCACGCGCCGACGTCGATCGTTCCACTCGAGTAGTAGAGGGAGCTTGACCCGAAGCACCGCCGCCTGGATCTCGTCGAGTCGGCTGTTGGAGCCGATGATCTCGTTCACGTACTTGACACGAGATCCGTAGTTCCGGAGCAGACGGACCCGCTCGGCCACGACGCCGTCGTCCGTGGTGACCGCGCCACCATCCCCAAGCGCACCGAGGTTCTTCGACGGGTAAAAGCTCCACGCGGTCGCGTCCGACAGACTGCCGATAGGACGTCCCCGATAGCTCGCGCCGTGAGCCTGGGCTGCGTCTTCGATGAGCCAGATCCCTCGCCGTGTGGCGATGTCTCGAAGTGGACCCATCTCCGCTGGCTGTCCATAAAGATGCACGGCGACGATGGCACGCGTACGAGGCGAGATGGCGTCCTCGACCTTCGTCGGATCAATGTTGAAGCTGTTCGAATCAGGTTCAACGGGCACAACAATCGCCCCAACTCGTGTCACGGCTAGCCAGGTGGCAACGTATGTGTTCGCTGGCACGATGACTTCGTCGCCAGGCCGTACGCCGAGAGCCCGGAGTGCGAGTTCGATGGCGTCCAATCCATTCCCGACCCCCACGCATTCTGCCGCCTCGACGGAAGTCGCAAACTCTTCCTCGAATGCGTCCACCTCTGGCCCAAGGACAAACCACGCACTCGACAGGACCTTCCCGATCGCGATGTCCAGCGCGGGTCGCATCTCCTCCGTCGCGGCACTGAGATCCAGGAATGGCACCACTACGTGGTCCGCACCCTGTCGAGGAACGTCCCGTGATCGCGGATGTAGTCGTGCTCCTCGTATCGCCGGGAGGCGAAAACGAGGCACACCGAGCCTGAGGAGAAGTTGGCGAGGTCGCGCCATACCATGGGTGGAACATAGAGCCCGTAGTAGGACCGATTCAGGAAGAAGCTCGTCTGTCGCTCCCCATCGTCCAGATCTACCTCGAAGCTGCCGCTCACCGCGATGATGAATTGCTCCATGCGGACATGGGCATGACCTCCGCGGGTTTCGCCTCCTGGGATGTCGTAGGTATAGAAGGCACTCAGGATCTCGAATGGGATGTCCACACCGCCTTCGATCGGCGTGAGATTCCCCTTGGGATCCGAGATCTTCTTGAGATCGATGATCCTCGGCAGGTTGTCGTTCATCGGTCGGGGCCACCCATGGCATGACCAGGTCGCACGGCAAACAGCAATCGAGCGCCCAGGAAACTCAGGCTGGCCGTTGCCGCGAACGTCCCGGCCGCGACCACCGTGTTATTGAGATGCAACAGGTCGTGCAGGACGAACACGGAGCCAAGCCCCATGGCGTAGATCGTCAGGTACCAGGCCAGATATCGCACGCGTTGCGCGCCGGTCGCTCGGGCGCTGAAGACCAGCCGGGGTGTGACGATCACGGCAAAAGCGATACCGACGAGGAAGGCGATGGTGAAGGCAGATGCCGGAGCCGTCACTTGGGACAACGCAAGGTAGAGCACGCCGGTGATCACGGTGTTGAAGCCGCCGACCATGAGGAAGCGGACGACCTGATCCGGGGTCCGTCGGCGGTCGGTCTCGATCAAGGCTCGAAGTACTCGTGCGTTGCCACGAGCTCGAGTGGCCGGCGCTTGCTGTTCTCATAGGTCCGCCAGACGTACGACCCAACCACGCCGAGGCCCAACAGCAGCGCTGATGTGGATCCTGCGATCGCGATCATGAGGGGCGTGTAGCCGGGCTCCTTGATGGCTCCTACCACCCAAGATAGAAACACGATGACCCCGATGAACAAGGACAGGACCGTTCCGGCGAATCCGATGACTTGAAGCAGGATGATCGGGAGGTCCGTGAATGCGTAGATGCTGTCGTACAACAGGCGCAGCCTTCTACGGAACGTGAACGCGCTGGTTCCCGAATGG
>JBKKBS010000058.1:0-2834 GCA_046713815.1 Tepidiformaceae bacterium | reverse complement strand
AGGTGGCTCCTCTTGGACCTAGATAGGAGGAAAGGGCGAATGACTAACAGAACGCTCACCGGGGTCTTTTTTTTGATGCTCACGACGGGCCTGACTGGCTGCGACGATGCCCGTCGTCCGACCTCGCCGACAGCGCCATCAGTCGTGGCTCAGCCAGCCGTGCCGACGACGGCGGCGCAGGCCAAGCTGATTGGCGTGACCCTCTTTGGCGTGGTCTCCGAAACGACGCCGACTGGACGAGTGCCCATTGCCGACGTGTCGATCTACTGCGATGCGTGCGGAGTGGACGGGCACACAATGTTGCAAACCGATGGCAATGGGTTCTACAGCTTCAATGGCGATCTCGGTTCCGGCGGTGGAATCTGGCTGATGGGTGACACGACTTTGCTCTTGTTGGGCAAACCAGGCTACTACGACCCGGTCGGGCAGCCAGGCGGAGCTGGCATCGACAGCCAGCGGCTGGTGACAATCAAGGGCGACACACGGTTCGACATCGAGCTCGTCAGGCGATAGCGACGCGTGACACGCGATGGCGATCACAAGGCTCAACCCGGGCTTGTCTTAGCGGTTCGTGGCACGCGCGCGCCTAGCTCGGAGGGAACAGATGAAGTACAAGATGGTGGCGACAATCCTGTTCTCCGCGCTGGCCCCGGTATTCGTCGGGTGCGACCAAGATCGTCCTTCACCGACAGCGCCCACTGCCGCGCATGTCGAGAATACCGCCAACCCTGCGCCGCCGCCGGCCGGCGGCATGTTCATGAAAGGCGTGGTGTCCGACACCGCGTTCAGATCGCTAGCTCGCGCCACCGTTGAAGTGCTTGATGGCCCACACGCGGGCCTGTTCACCACTACTGACGCCGGCGGGCATTACTCAATCACTGGTGTCTTTGACGAGGCAACCCGATTTCGCGCAACAGCGGAGGGTCACGTCACCTCCATCAGGACGCTGCAGCCGTTCTGCGCACACTGCAATCCCAGCGGGTGGATCTACTTCGCCTTGGAGGTGCCCAGCTCCCCGGTCAGCATCGGCGGCGACTACACCCTGTCCTTCGTGGCCAGCCCCACGTGCTCCATGCTTCCCGACGACCTGCGATCGCGTACGTTTACCGCGAGGATTCCCGTGACGTCGACCGGGCTCCCTGCCAATGCGTTCTTCCTAGTGGGCGGCGCCACCGTCCTCGAGGGTTGGGATGCCATCTCCATTGGTGTTGCCGGTAACTACGTGGCTTTGTGGCTGGAAACACTCGTGGAGCAGATCGCACCGAACACGTTCCTCTCTTTCGGGGGGCAGGCCGCGGCGGTGGTCGACATCTCGAACACGTCGACAGTCGTGCTGCCATTTCACGGGTCGATAGAGCATTGCGTCGCGACTGCAGAGCAGGGGCGATACGAGGACTGCTATCAGGGCCGGGCGACTTTGCGCCGCTGCGAGTCGACCCACCAGCTGACGCTGACGCGTCGTTGAGTTCCAGTAGAGACTCAGGTGACCGCGCGTCACTGGGTGATCTTCTGGCGTAGCTCAATCAGCCCGACGTCGGAATTCTGCCGCGATCGATTGAACACCAGCCACCTCCTGTCCGGCGTGACGTCGAAGTGAGTCAGGTACCACGCGGTCGCTGAGGTGTGTCAGCTGACGGGTTGTCTTTGTAGCGAGGTCGAGCGGAAGTCTCTGGACTCCGGGCCTTCCAGAAACACCAGGCCCATGCCATTGCGCAGGAAGCAGTGCGGTCCGCCGCGGCGGACTCGCACCTCCGGCACCGCGACCCGAGTGCCGTCGGTCTCACCGCACGAAGCACGTTCCGCCCCCGGCTCCCATGTGTAAGGGATGCGGCTCTACCCAGCAACTGAACCGTTGCGCTCGCCTGTCCGTCCCGTTTTTTGGGCACTTGGCATCGGAAGCGGGAATCTCGCGGTCGAGAACGTGAAAAGGCATGGAAGCAGCCTAGAATCGGCCATCACCAATCCGGACACGACGGTCACGGCGCTGCTGAAGGAGTGGGGACGGGGCGACGAGGGCGCCCTCGAACGGCTGATGCCGCTCGTCCACGCCGAGCTCCACCGAACTGCGCGACGCTGCATGGCGGGAGAGCGCGTCGGCCATAGCCTGCAGGCGACGGCCCTCGTGAATGAAGCCTTCGTCCGCCTGGTCGACGGCAAGGCGGTGGCGTGGAACGACCGCGCCCACTTCCTCGCGGTCTCCGCCCAGGTGATGCGTCGCATCCTCGTCGATCACGCCCGTGCGCGGCGCTATCAGAAACGCGGTGGCGACGCGGTGCGGGTCAGCTTCGACGAGGCGCTCGCAGTGACCGCCGATCAGCGTCTCGATGTGATCGCCCTCGACGACGCCTTGGATGCACTGGCCGCGTTTGACGAGCGCAAGAGCCGCGTCGTCGAACTGCGCTTCTTCGCCGGCCTGAGCGTCGAGGAGACCGCGGTGGTCTTGAAGGTCTCACCAGCGACGGTCATGGGCGACTGGCGGATGGCCAAGGCATGGTTGAAGCGCGAGATGCGTGGGGGGCTCGCCGAATGACGCCTGAACACTGGACTCGCGTCGAGGCTCTGTTCCACGCGGCGAGCGCGCGCGCACCGGCCGAGCGGGCTGCCTATCTCGCCGACGCCTGCGCTGGGGACGAGGCACTACGCCGTGAGGTCGCCTCGCTGCTCGACGAATCGGCTTCCGACGACGGGTTCCTGTCAGCGCCTGCTCTTACGATGTCCTCCGCGTGCGACGTGCCCGAGACCTGGATCGGCACGTCTCTGGGGGGCTACCGGTTGGAGGCGTTGCTCGGTGCTGGGGGCATGGGCGAGGTGTATCGTGCTCACGACGCCAAGCT
>JBKKBS010000057.1:0-4488 GCA_046713815.1 Tepidiformaceae bacterium | reverse complement strand
GCCTGCACGATCTCGCGAAGGCTGCGGTCGAGCAATTCGATGATCTCCGGCAGCGGGGTAGCGACGCTACCTTCGGCGGTGGCCGTGTTCGCCTCGTGCGCATCGCCGGGGAGTGTGGGGCCGGGCTCGCCGGCGAGCCAGCGGGCGATGGTGTCGGCGTAGCGATCCTGGTTACCTGCCAGGTGTGCGAGGAGCTGGCGCACAGTCCACCCCGACCGCGGAGCGAAACGATCAAGGCCACCCGCGACAGAATCAGTAGCGATGTACTTGAGTGTCGCCGTGTCGTAGACGAAGCGGTCGGCGAGGGCGCGGACTTCTGGGACCATCTCGCGAAGTCTACAGCGAGCCGCGCCGATCAGGGGCCTGCCGTGAAGGTGCCCTTCAGCTTTACTCGGTGTGTCTTCGCTGTCCCCGGTTCCAGCGCGTCGATCGTATCGCACGAGAACTCGCCCTTTGCTTTCCCATCGGATTGCTCGAGGGTCACCTTGCAATCCTCGCCCCACGGCCCGCCGGTTACGACTTCCTTGGTAGTCACGAAAACGCCCCCGGGCTCGTCCTTCGACTCGTTCGAAAAACTGATCTGGACGCTCACGTCATTATTACTGTAGGTAAAGAGGGCGAACCCGTCCTGTGCGATCCCATTGCCGTCAGCATCCACCTTCTGATCTTTGTCGCCGCTGACCTCTACATGCACTTTTCCTGACCCATACACCGCAGCCTTGATCGCCGGCAGCTTGACGTCTGAGTCGCCGCCCTTTTTGGTGTCGGACGACGAGCGGGACGCTCCCGGCGCGGCGTCTCCCGGATCGTCGTCGTCGTCGTCGCCAGACGAGCCGCAGGCGACCAGCACGGGAAGCAAGGAGACCAGGATCAGAATCCACAGTGGCAACGAACGCATCGAATGACCTCACCCTTCTTTTTGAAGGCTTCGAGATACTGCGGACCGAATGTCAGCGCCGGAGCGGGGTCGGTCGACAGTCGCGGAGCCACCGAAGTCGGCGGGATTTTATCACTCGCGCACGAGCGAATGGAAGCGTAGTACGGAGCAGTTGCGACGGTGCCGTGCGGTCAACCAGGACGGCTGGCGCGACTGGTGACCCCTGTGAATTAGTGACGCCCGCGCTGGCCACGGCGGCGGTCCGCGCGCGTCGAGGGGCTGGGACGGGCCGCTTCTGCCCGGGTGGGCCGGGGGCCGAGCTGGCGGATTGCGTCCCAACCCGCATAGCGGGCGCCCTCGCCCAACTCTGCTTCAATATCGAGCAGGCGGTTGTACTTGGCCGTGCGTTCGCCGCGGGCAGGTGCACCGGTCTTGATCTGACCGGCGTTCGTGGCGACGACGAGATCGGCGATGAAGGTGTCCTCCGTCTCGCCCGAGCGGTGGCTGATGACGGCGGTCCAACCGGCGCGGTGAGCCGTGTCGATCGCCTCCAGCGTCTCCGAGAGCGTCCCGATCTGGTTGAGCTTCACGAGCACGGAGTTCGCGCTTTTCGCCGCGACGGCCCGCTTGATGCGATCGACGTTCGTGACCAGTAGGTCGTCGCCAACGATTTGGCATCTTTCGCCCACGAGCTTCGTGAGCGCGGCCCAGCCGTCCCAATCGTCCTCCGCGAGGCCATCCTCAATCGAGCGAATGGGGTATTTCTCCACCCACGCCGCCCAATGAGCCACCATGTCGTCGCTAGAAAGCACGCGGCCCTCCTTCGGGAGCGCGTACTGGCCTTTCTGGAAAAGCTCGGTAGATGCGGGGTCGAGGGCGAGCACCACGTCCTCGCCGGGGCGGTAGCCCGCCCGCTCGATCGCTTCCATGACGACCTCGATGGCCGCCTCGTTGCCGGGGAGCGACGGTGCAAAGCCTCCCTCGTCGCCAACGTTGGTGGAGAGCTTGCGGTCGTGGAGGACTGCCTTGAGGGCGTGGTAGATCTCCACACCCATGCGGAGACCATCCGAATACGTTTCCGCGCCCACGGGCATGACCATGAACTCCTGGAAGTCCGTAGAGTCCTCGGCGTGCTTGCCACCGTTGAGGATGTTGAACATCGGCACGGGCAAGCGATGGGCATTGGGTCCGCCGAGGTAGCTATAGAGCGGCACATGGCGGTCGTCGGCGGCCGCCCGCGCGCAGGCGATGGAGACGCCGAGGATGGCGTTCGCACCGAGTTTGCTTTTGTTGGGTGTGCCATCGAGCTCGCAGAGGATGCGGTCGATCGTCCGTTGTTCGGCGGCAGGTACGCCGCGGAGGACGCGTTCGATGGGGCCCTCGATGTTGGCCACGGCCTTGAGCAGGCCCTTGCCGCCGTATCGGCGCGCATCGCCGTCGCGCAGTTCGACCGCCTCATGCGCGCCGGTCGATGCGCCCGATGGCACCATCGCGTCACCAATAGCCCCGCTGCTGAGGACGACAGAGGCGTAGACGGTCGGGTTACCGCGTGAATCGAGGACTTCGCGCGCGAGGATGGCTTCGATGAACACAGGGCTCTCCCAGGAGGATAAGGGTGGCTCAGGATGACCGTTCGCGCATCACCTCTGGTGCGTCGCTGAGCGGGATGAGGGCGTCGGGGGAGGGAAGGTAGTCGATGTAGAGGATGCCGTTGACGTGGTCTATCTCGTGTTCGAGTGCCTCCGCAAGGAGGTTGTCCGACGCCTTGATCCGCACTTCCTTGCCGGTATACGCGTCGATCCCCTTCGCCAGCACCTTCACCGAGCGGATGATTTCGCCACGAAATCCAGGCACGGAGAGGCAGCCCTCGTCCAGCTTGCGTTCTCCCGAGCGTTTCACGATCTCGGGGTTGAGGAGGGCGATACGCTCATCGTCGCCGACGTCGATCACCACGACGCGCAAGGCCACGCCGATCTGAGGCGCCGCAAGGCCGACGCCGGGCGCGTTGTACATCGTCTCCCACATGTCTTCGATGAGCTTGTGGATGGAGCTGTCGGCGGCGCGCACGCGCTTCGCTTTCTCACGAAGGACGGGATCGCCCGCGCGGCGGATAGGGAGGATGGCCAAGGGACGCTCCGAGTGAACTTCCGGCCCTTCCCCGGAAGGGCCGGGCGCTAGTGTAGCGCGGCGTCGATGTCTGCGCTGACAGGACTTCGTGTCACATGTACACTAAGTCCCGTGCCGACCCGTGCCGCGACAATCCCAATCATCCCGGTGGCCACGCCGAGCCCGGAGCTACGGTGCGAGGCAGTAGCGGTGCGGGAGTACCGCACGATCGTCATCGGCAGCGGCATCTCGGGTCTCTTCGTCGCCCTTGAGGCGCGCCGCCTGGGCCCTGTGCTTGTGCTGACCAAGGGCAGCATCGACGACTGCAACACGCGCTGGGCGCAGGGCGGGATCGCTGCCGCGCTCGGCCCCATGGACTCGCCCGACCAGCATCTCGCGGACACGATTGCGGCCGGAGCGGGCCTTGTGGACGAAGCGGCGGCGCGGGTGCTCTGCTTCGAAGCGCCCGCCCGCGTGCGAGACCTCATCCGGTATGGCGTCTCGTTCGATGCGCTGGGAGGGGAGGTGGCGTTGGGAAGGGAGGCCGCGCACTCGCATTCGCGCATCCTCCACGCCGGCGGTGACCGTACCGGGGCCGCCATCGAGACCGCCCTCGGCGAGGCCGCCGTCGACCCCTCCATCACGATTCTCGACTACACGCTTGCCACACGGCTGCTGAAGGACGCGCGCGGATGGGTGATGGGCGTGGAGGCGATCGCGTTGGAGTCGGGACAGGTGGAGTTGTATGAGGCGCCGTCCGTTGTAGTCGCCACCGGTGGCGCCGGGCAGCTCTTCTCACACACGACGAACCCCGAGGTGGCCACCGGCGACGGCATCGCTCTGGCATTCGAAGCAGGTGCGGAAGTGGCGGACCTGGAGTTCTACCAGTTCCACCCGACAGCGCTCCGTGTCGACGGCGCGCCCCCATTTCTCATCTCCGAGGCCGTGCGCGGCGAGGGGGCGGTATTGCGATCACCGTCGGGCGAGGCGTTCATGCGCCGCTACCACCCCCTCGAGGAACTCGCGCCGCGAGACATCGTCGCGCGAGCAATCGTGAAGGAGATGGGGGCGAACGAGAGCGACCATGTGCTGCTGGACTGCACGGGCTTGAAGTCGATCGACCTGGCGGCGCGCTTCCCGGGAATATTCGCGTTCTGCATGAGCGTCGGCATCGACATGCGCGAGCAACCGGTCCCCGTGGCCCCCGCGGCGCACTACCTCATGGGCGGCGTGCGTACCGATATCGATGGGCGAACGACCGTGCCCGGGCTGTTCGCCTGCGGCGAAGTCGCCTGCACGGGCGTCCATGGCGCGAACCGTCTTGCGAGCAATTCACTCATGGAGACGGTGGTCTTTGGTAAGCGTGTGGTCGAGGCTCTCGCAAACAGTGGACGTGACGGCGTGCACGCACGCGCAAGCGAGAACGTGGAGCTCGTGCGCGAAAACGGGGGCGCGATCCCGGCCGATCGGCTAGCGTTGCAACGGCTGATGTGGGACTGCGCCGG